>CAJUJA010000016.1:12523-22431 GCA_910586635.1 uncultured Bacilli bacterium
TAAGGAGGATGATCATATAAGTAGATAGTGCTTTCTAACAATTAATGGTATACTAATAGTAGGTGGTAATATGCATAAAATTTGTTATGTAGAAGATGAACAGGATTTATCTAGCTTAGTAAAAACTTATTTAGAAAAAGCAGGATATCAGGTGGTATGTTTTTCTAAGGGTCAGGATGCTATCTCATATATTGATAATGAAGTGGATCTTTGGATCTTAGATATTATGTTACAAGATGATATTACGGGTTATGACATTATTAAAAAGGTTAGAGAAAATAATTGTACTGTTCCTATTATCTTTACATCAGCTAGGGATCAAGATTTAGATAAAATACTAGGTTTAGAGCTAGGCAGTGATGATTATATTACAAAGCCATTTTCTCCAAAAGAGTTAGTATTACGAGTAAATAATATTATGAGACGTGTTTATAAAAAAGTAGATGATGAGATAATTACGTATCAGGAGTATACAGTTCATGTAAAAAAAAGAATTGTAGAAGACCGTGATCAAGAAATTAGTTTAACTACATTAGAATTTGATTTATTATTATTATTTTTAAGGAACACAGAAAAAAGCTTTTCTCGTGAAGAAATTTTAGATTTAGTTTGGGGAAATGACTATTTTGGAACTGACCGTGTAGTAGATGACTTAGTTAGAAGACTTAGAAAAAAAATGCCAAAACTGAATATTAATACGATTTATGGATATGGGTATCGATTATCATGAAATATATTATGAGTAAATTGAGTCGCCAGTTATTATCCTTAATAGGTTTAATATTTGCTATTGTATTTATCTGTTTTGGTATTGTTCTTCCTAAAACTTTGATTACTGTTGCTGAGAAGAGTATTTATAGTTATTTAAGTGAACCTTTAAAATTTGTTCAGCAAGATATTGACCATAGTTTATTGAATACTAAGGTAGCTTATCTTTATGTTGCTGGAGATCAGGTTATTATGAGTGATAACTTTAAAGATATAAAAGGACTTGATAATCCAGAAATCGTGATTGGTAAAATGCCAAAAAAATACGGCAAATTTAGATATCACCATCGAACATTCTATTATTATAAAATTGTTAATAATAATGTGATGAAAATTGCTATTAGTGATGATAGTTATATTAATGAGACAAAAACTAGAATCTTGACGGCTATTTTTCCGATTATATTAGGAACTTGTCTTTTGATTGGTTTAATGCTTGTACTATGGAGTTCCTTAATTGTTAGAAAAATTGAAAAAATTAAGGATGTAGTTGATAATATTGACAATCCAGATTATAATCACTCAATTCGTTTTTCTACGGATGATGAAATTAGGTCATTAGCATCTGCTATAGAGGATATGAGAATTACTTTAATTAATCAAGAAAAATATCGTAATCGTATGTATCAAAACATTTCTCACGATTTTAAAACTCCACTCACAGTAATAAAATCATATGTCGAAGCCGTATATGATGGAGTAGAAGATGAAAAAACTGCTCTTAGGGTTATTGACGAACAGTCTAAGAAATTAGATCAAAAAGTACGCTCACTTCTTTATTTAAATAAACTTGATTATCTCAAAGAGTCTAAAAATATTAAAATAGAAAAAGTAGATATGATACAAATATTAAATACAGAAATTGAAAAGTTTAAGTTTCATCGAAAAGATATTCATTTTATTTTAGAAAAAGATAAAAAATCGATTTATTATGGGACTTATGAACATTGGGAAACTATCTTAGATAATATTTTAGAAAATTTTATGAGATATACAAAATCTACAATAAAAATAACTGCAAAACAAAATAAATTAACTTTATACAATGATGGCGATACAATAGATAAAGATTTTTTAGAAGTAATTTTCACTCCCTACAGGAAAGGAATTAAAGGAGAATTTGGATTGGGATTATCCATAGTAAAGAAATCACTAAATATTATTGGCTATGATATTACAATAAAAAATGAAAAAAAGGGTGTTTCATTTATTATTGCAAGGGAAACTCACTAATTTATGGGTTTCTTTTTTTGTTTTTGGAAAATACTATTAAGGGTGAAGAGTGATGAAAGTTTTAATAACTGGTGCTGCTAGCGGGATTGGTTTTGACTTGGCTTTAGAATTAGCTAAAAGGGGACATACTGTATATATTACAGTCCATACTAAAAGTCAGTTAGAACGGGTACAAGAAAAGATTAAGGAAATGGGATTAAATGTTTTATGTTTTAAGATGGATATTAGAAAAAAAGAGGATAGAAAACTCATTGATACTTTAAACATTGATTGTTTGGTTAATCACGCTGGAATTGGAAATGGTGGTTCTCTATTATATATGGATATCGGCGTTTTAAAAGATAATTACGAAACAAATATTTTTTCCTCTTTCTCTTTGTTGCAGGAATTTTATCAAATGAAGAGGGAAAAGGGTGAGAAAGCTAGAATTTTTATTACATCATCAATTGCCAGTATGTTACCCATTCCATTTTTAGGCTGTTATACATCTAGTAAAGCGGCTATTTCTATGCTTGCCTTTACTTTAAAGGAAGAGTTAAAATATTTAAAAGATCATGATATTACCATTTCCTTAATAGAACCTGGTGCCTATAAGACTGGCTTTAATCAGGTAATGATTGATAATAAGAATAAATTTCTAAAAAAGAATAATAAAATTTATGAACATAAGGATAGTATTAATAAAATACAAAGAAATATGTTTACTTTGATTGAGAAAACATGTACAAAAGGATTAGTGAAGAAAGTAGTAAGGGAAATTGAAAGCAAGTCACCATCGTTTAAAATTAGAACTCCTATAACACAAGGGATTTTTGCTAAGTTGTTTTTATTATTTTATCGATAAAAAAACGAATTCTTATTTTATTCGCTCTTTTTTGAATATTGATTTGACTCGTTGTTTTATTTCAGTTTTTTGTTTTGAAAGGGTCTTCTTAGTAAGTTCTCATGGATTGACAAATACAACTGATATATCACTTTGAGTATCTGACCTTATATCATTTACAATAATGTCATGGACATCTTCAGCTATTGTTACTGGAAAGTGACCATGCCTAGTAAGTAATTTTTGTCTATGATTATAATAAAATTCTATATTATCTTTTATAATAGTACTATTAGCTGTAATTTCATCCCACTCTAAAGGGTGATTATCTTCGGTATTTTGTGAAGAATGTATCTTATATTGAACTTTACCATTCTTTATACTAAAATCCGTAATAATTATTTTTCTTATTGGTCCTGTATAGTATTGTTTTATAAAATCACCTTGTACTAGTTATTATATGTGATTTATTATGAATAGTAAAGATAATAAAATAAAAAATAAAGTATTGTCAAATGAAACCAATTATGTTATTATTAATATGCTTTATTATTTATGGCGATGTAGCTCAGCTGGCTAGAGCGTTCGGTTCATACCCGAAAGGTCGGGGGTTCGATTCCCTCCGTCGCTACCATTAAGGTTAATCCTCGCACACCTATTGGTATGTGAGTTTTTCTTTTTATAGCTCATTGTATTTGATATTATGGGCTTTTTTCATTGCCTAAAGGAGGGATTAAATTATATGAAAACGACCATAGAAAATTTAAAATTTCCTTGTGAATTTAAGAAAAAACTTAAAATGAAAGTCAGTTTTGGTAATTTGAATGTTCAATTTATAAATGGACGTATTATTAAATTTAATAAAACAAATTTAAGTATTATGGAACCACATAAAATAATTATTAGTAATAATAAAGCTATTTTAATTGCATTACTTTATGAAGATATAAAACATATCGATAAAAATGGCTATGAATATTGGCTAGCTCGCTAATTAATGATAGCACTAGAATACAGTAAATGGGAAAATTTTCATAAAGGTATAAAAAATGCAATGGTAGCTTGTGAAAATAGTAATTATAATATTAATTATTGTTTTCCTGAAGTCAGGAAGTCAATAATTTCTGGCAAAGGAAAAGAAAGTTACATAATTGATTATAAATTAAATAGATATGCTTGTTATTTAATTGTTCAGAATGCTGATCCAAGAAAGGAAGTAGTTGCTTTGGGTCAAACCTACTTTGCAGTGCAAACAATAAATAAGTTATTAAACGTCCTCCTTTAAGGTACCTAAAAACTGTAAAATAAATACATATGGAATATAGTCAAAATGAGAAAAATGATTGTAAATAATACTATAGAACTAAAGAATAAACTACATTCTCAACTTACTCATCATTACCCAAACTATAATAAAATCTTCGTAAATATTGACAGTATGACAGCCCTTAACTCGTGTAATGGGAAGACTTATCAATATTATCTACAGAATGTTAAAAACAACACAGAATTCTATATGCCCAAAGAGGAAGAAGAAAAACAAAAGCAAAAACAAAAAACACCAAAGATAATATTATAATTAAAAACCTGTGATATATATAGGTTATACATCTAGTGCGTATAGCAAGAGGATACATTTGATTGTGAGAATTAGATGTAATCCCTTGAAGGATAACAGCTGAAACCAACTAATGTTGAAATTAGATGCTTTGTCTATTTTGGGAGCAAAAGGATTACTACTAAGAATGGGAGTAATATTATAATAAACTGAGATAATTCTCTTCTTGCCATTTTAAAATTCAACTTATTAATATAATTATCAATCTTTATAAGAAATAAAGATTGATTTTTTGTGTGCGTTTTTTAACCAAATTTTATGATATACTAATAGAAAAAGGTGGAATGTTTTTATGAAAAAAATTATGATTGTAGAAGATGATGCAACAATTTGCAAAGAACTTAAAAATTTACTAGAAAATTCAGGTTATATTGTAGATATTTTAAATAACTTTTCTAACTCACTTGAGGAAATTATAAATAGTCATGTTGATTTGGTTTTATTAGATATTAATATTCCTTTTTTAAATGGTGAAGTTTTGTTAAAAGAAATTAGAAAGAAAACGAATATTCCTGTTATTATGGTTACTAGTCGTGTGAGTGAACTAGATGAGGTTTTATCTATGTCTTATGGTGCAGATGATTACATTACTAAACCATATAATCCAACAATTTTACTTTTAAGAATCCAAAATGTATTGAAAAGGATGGAACAAAAGACGGATTCTTATAAATATAGAGACTTAGAATTTTTTCCAAGTAAGGGAATCCTAAAAAAGGATGAGGAAGAAATCGAATTAACAAAAAATGAAATGATTATATTTAGTTATTTATTAAATAATCAAGGAAATATTATAACTCGAGATGATTTAATGACAGATTTATGGAATAATGAGGAATATATCAATGATAATGCATTAACAGTTAATATTAGTCGGTTAAGAAAGAAGTTGAGTGAGGTAGGGTGTTATGATGCTATAGAAACTAGAAAGGGACAGGGGTATATTTTATTATGAAATTAGGAAGGTATCTGATAGATCAATATTTATCTATTTTGCTAATTTTCTTTTCTTATTTTATGACATTGTTATTGCTTCTTGTATTTAATGTAAATATTTCTCTAATTTTTGCTATTACGTTTATCTTTTTTATGACGCAGATTCTTCTTTTAGGCATTAATTTTGTTAGAAAAAAAAGATTTTATGATGAACTTATTTGTAATATAGAATTACTAGATCAAAAATATTTAGTATTGGAAACTATTGCAAAACCTGGTTTTTATGAAGGAAAGATTTTCTATCACTGTTTATATGAAATTGATAAATCTATGTCAGAAAATGTATTAAAAAGTAGAAAAGATATAGAAGACTTTAAAGAATATATAGAGATGTGGATTCATGAAGTGAAATTACCAATTTCTAGTTTAATGTTACTTTGTCATAACTATAAATCAAAACTTAATAAAACTTTTCTTGAACAAGTTAGAAAGCTAGACAACTATATTGATCAAGTATTATATTATGTAAGAAGTAATTATACAGAAGAGGATTTTGTGATTAAAAAGGTATCTTTAGAGAAAGTGGTGAGTCAGGTATTAATTAAAAATAAAGATGATTTATTAGAAAGTAAAATTAATTTGGAAGTGGATCTAAAAAACATTGAAGTTTATAGTGATATGAAATGGTTAGAGTTTATTTTAAATCAGATTATCAATAATAGTATGAAATATCGCAATGAGAAAAGAAATTCATATATTAAAATTTTTGCTGAGGTTCAGTCTGACCAAATTATTTTAAGTATCGTGGATAATGGAATAGGTATACCAAAAAGGGACTTGAATCAGGTTTGTAAAAAAACCTTTACAGGAGAAAATGGTAGGGATAAAACAAAGTCTACAGGAATGGGATTATATATAGTAGATAAATTATGCAAAAAAATGGGGCATATTTTAGAGATTTCTTCAATCCATCATGAAAGTACAACAGTGAAAATTATTTTTGGGAATAATAATTTTTATCATGTTGAGAAGTAAGTTACAGAATTGTAATATTAGGTAATATTAGACGAATGACATCTGACATAGTTTTTATTAGAATGATGATAGAAAGGAGAAATAGTATGGAAAAAATTTTAAGAATAGAAGAAATTGAAAAATACTATGGAAATAAGTCTAGCCTAACCAAAGCAATCAATAATCTTTCTTTTGATGTAGAAAAGGGAGAGTTTGTAGCAATTATGGGAGCTAGCGGTAGTGGAAAAACAACATTACTAAATTTAATATCTACCATTGATAAAGTGACATCAGGTCATATTTATGTTGGAGGGGAGGATATTACTAAACTACGGGGAAATCATCTTAATAAATTTCGACGAGAGGAGTTAGGGTTTATTTTTCAGGATTTTAATCTTTTAGATACATTAACTGCCTATGAAAATATTGCCTTAGCATTATCCATTCAAAATGTAAAAGCAAATCAAATTGATGAGAGAATCAAAAAGGTAGCTAGGGAATTAAATATCAAAGATATCTTAAATAAATACCCCTATCAAATGAGTGGAGGACAGAAACAAAGAGTAGCATCTGCTAGAGCAATTATTACAAATCCAAAATTAGTACTTGCAGATGAACCAACAGGGGCTTTGGATTCTAAATCTGCTAAAATGTTATTAGAGAGATTTCAATTTTTAAATAAAGAGTTGAAAGCAACTATTTTAATGGTCACGCACGATGCTTTTACAGCAAGTTATGCAACTCGTGTTATTTTTATTAAGGATGGAAAGGTCTTTAATGAAATTCATAGGGGAGATGATACTAGACGTGAATTCTTTGATAAGATCATTGATGTTGTCACAATGCTTGGTGGTGATTTAAACGATGCTCTTTAGACTTTCTATTAAAAATATTATAAGAAGTATCAAAGATTATGCAATCTATTTTTTTACCCTAATACTTGGAGTAGCCATTTTCTATGTATTTAATGCGATAGAATCTCAAACAGTTATGTTAAATGTTACCAAATCCACCAAAGAGATCATCGAATTGATGACCAATATATTGGCAGGAGTAAGTGTCTTTGTTTCCTTTATCTTAGGTTTTCTAATCATTTATGCATCTAGATTTTTGATGAAAAGAAGAAATAAAGAGTTTGGAACTTATTTAACACTAGGAAAAAAAAAAAAAAAAATTTCATTGATTCTTTTTTTAGAAACATTAATTATTGGAATCATCTCTTTAATTATAGGAATTGGTTTAGGATTTATTTTATCTCAATTTATGAGTATATTAGTAGCAAATATGTTTGAGGCCGATATAGAAAAATTTGAATTTATCTTTTCTTTTGATGCTAGTATTAAGTGTTTGATATATTTTAGTATTATGTATTTACTTGTGATTATTTTTAATACCATTAGTGTCAGTAGATGTAAGTTGATTGACTTATTACATTCTAATAAAAAATCTGAAAAGGTCAAATTTAAAAATCCGTGGCTTTGTGTTTTTATATTTATTATAGCTAGCATTGCTTTGGGATATGCTTATTACCTTGTAACAGCTGGTATCGATAATATGCAAAATGCTAATGCAATATACATTCCAATTGCTTTAGGCTGTATTTCCACCTTTTTTATCTTTTGGTCTTTATCTGGTCTTTTGTTAAAAATTGTAATGTCAATGAAAAATTTCTATTATAAGGGTCTAAATAGTTTTACCTTAAGACAAATCAGCTCAAAGATTAATACGACTGTATTTTCAGTCTCTATCATTTGCATTATGTTATTTATAACACTTTGTGTTTTATCTAGTGCTTTATCCATTAAAACTTCGATGACAAAAAACTTAAATGAACTTGCTCCTGTAGATATTCAACTTTATCGAGAAATAAATTTAAAGGCAAATGATATATCAGATTACTATACAGAAGAAATGGTAAAAAACTCCAATTTAACAATTATCGAGTCTTTAAAAAGAACGGGTGTTGATATCGAGGATGATTTAAAAGATATCGTAATAGTTACGCTCTATGAATCGCCTGAATTTTCTTTTAAAGAATCCCTTGGAAGTAATTTTGAACTAGTAAAAGAAAAATTTAAATATGTGCACTATGACTCTAGAGAACAAATTATTCGAATTAGCGATTATAATAGACTTGCTAAACTATTGGGTAAAAAAACTTATCATTTGAATGATAATGAATATATTGTGATTACTGATTTTGAATCCATGGCAGATATACGAAATATCCCATTAAAACACGGAGATTCGATTCACATTTTCGATGATATTTTAAAACCAAAATATAAGAAATGTCAAAATGGATTTCTTCAAATTTCTGCTAACCATACTAATTCAGGATTCTTTGTTGTTCCTGATCACGTAGTAAAGGAAGAATATCGTGCCTACAGCATATTAACAGCTAATTATAAAGCAAATAGTAAGGAAGAAAAGCAAAAAATAGAAGAAAAACTTCATAACTTTCAAAATAATAATCAGTATATTAATCCAAGTATGAATACTAGATTGGATATTGCAGAAGCTTGTATGGGGTTAGGAGGAATGGTTACTTTTATTGGACTATACTTAGGAATTATTTTCTTAATCTCTAGTGCTGCTATACTTGCTCTAAAAGAGTTATCAGAATCTAGTGATAATAAGGAAAGGTTTATGATGTTAAGAAAAATAGGTGCTGATGAAAAGCTCATTAATAGAGCATTATTTAGGCAAATAGGGATTTTCTTTCTCATGCCATTAATCCTTGCTATCGTTCATTCTATTTTTGGAATCAAGTTTAGTACTTATATTTTAGAAACATTTGGTAGAGCAGGATTATTACCCTCTATTGTAATGACAGTTTGCTTTATTATTCTTATTTATGGAGGATATTTCTTAATTACTTATTTCTGTAGTAAGAATATTATTAAGGAAAAATAGTTGTTATGAAAATATTTAATAAGTTATTGGGGATTATACTAGAAGATATAGTCCCTATATTCATTCCTTTCTTGTTACTATCTTTTGTTTTTTTCTTAATTTTTCTTATTAAAAGAAAGGGTTAATCGCATCTATATACCTTATAAATGTGATTAAAACAGTAGGTTTTATATTTTCTATTATCATTTTTTATTTACACTTCTTTTTATTTTATTAATTATAATTGTTAATTTTATCTTGCGAAAAATGGAAATTTATGTTATAATATGTGGACAAAAGGAGGGTTTAGTATGAGTGATACAATTAACGTAATTGACTGGGACCAAATAGTTTCCGATGAAAAGGTAATAGAAAAACTACAGGTTGAGCCTTTTTATCAGTTAAGGGTTGGAAATCAGCATTATAATATGAGAAGATTATCTGCTCCCGATACATTTCAGATCTCTAAGCCAGATAATAGTAATATAGATAACTCTCAAGTTAGGGCTTTTATTGATCTATACTTTGATGAGTGTCTTCGATATTTAGAAAATGGGGATTCAAAAGGTTTGGTTAATTTTTATGAGTATACCTCACAATTAAATGATGATAAAACGGCAG
>CAJUJA010000017.1:0-4287 GCA_910586635.1 uncultured Bacilli bacterium
TTATATTTTTTGAAATACCTTTATAATTTTGATTTGTTGATATTTACATATATTCATCTTAATTATTAGAATATTAAAAAATACTGTGCCAGATCACAGTATTGTAAAGTGTCCTATAATAAGGTATAGTATTGAGACAGGTAGTAAAATTTTAATTGTATAACTGTTCAATAAAAAATTGCTGTTATAATATTTTTTTCAATTCTTTTAATTTTTCTATAACCATAGTTGGTTTATATGGTTCGGTTAAATCCTCATTATTTTTATTAAACCAACAACTATCAAATTTGCAATTCATTCCAAACCCAACATCAGATTTAAGTGAATCCCCAATTATTAGATATTCCTCATTGTTATAATTTTTTAATAAATTTTGGATAGCCTCAAAATATTCTCTCCGCGGTTTCATATATCCAAACATATCGGCCGATAAAATCTCATCTACATAATCGAAACACTTTATCTTAGATAGCTTATCCCGTGTTGCAATACTAGGACCATTCGTAGCAATAACAATATAATATTTTTCCTTTAAGTATTTTAATATATCATAAGCACCATCTATTGCAATAACAACTTCAGTTAGTGAATTCATAAAAAGATTATTTAATTCTATTGCTTTATCTAAACTTACTCGATTATTAAAATAAATTAAAACTCTTTGTGCTCTTACCCAATTTAAAAACTCTTCACTTTTTTTGCCAGTTTCGTTTTTTAAATGAGTAGGCACCTCTACTAGACCATCCTGCCAATCCTTCCAAAACTTTTTATCAACTTCATACCATTTTTTAAATCCATCTTCCGAATATTCTATTCCAATCGATTCAACCATTTTAGTATATGCATATCTTACATTTTCTAGATTATCTATCAATGTATCATCTAAATCAAATATAAGAATTTTATATTTATTCATAAAATATAGCTCCTATGATATTTACTTCATCATATTCCAATAAACTGAATTATTATTCTTCTATTTCCTTTTTATCTAATTGTACTAATACTTCTCTAGGCTTTGAACCATTAGCGGGACCTATAATTCCTTTTTCTTCTAATAAGTCTATAATTCTAGCTGCTCTGTTATAACCAAGTTTAAATCTTCTTTGCAAAAGAGAAGCACTTGCTTTTTGAGTATTAATTACAAATTCTACAATTTCATTATATAAGGGATCCGCCTCATCACTAACTGCTACGTTAGTATCTCCCGATGTAGCACTTTGTTCATTAGCTGCATCTTCTAAATTAACTAAGGAATCATCATATTCAACTTCTTGTTGAGAGGTTGTGTAATCGATAATTCTTTTAATTTCATCATCTGTTATAAAAGAACCTTGAATACGTAATGGTGAATTCATTCCAATTGGTAAAAATAGCATATCTCCTTTTCCTAGAAGCTGTTCAGCTCCTGTTTGATCAAGGATTGTTCTAGAATCAATTCCAGATCCTACTGAAAAGGCAATACGCGATGGAATATTGGCTTTAATTAAGCCGGTAATAACTTCCGTAGATGGACGTTGTGTTGCGACAATCAGATGCATTCCTGCGGCACGTGCTTTTTGAGTAATTCTAAGAATTGAATCTTCCACCTCTTTTGCCGCTACCATCATTAAGTCAGCAAGCTCGTCTATAATGATAACAATGTATGGCATTTTCTCTTTTTGTTCTTCTTCATTTTGATGTTTTTGATTCCATTTCTCTACATATGCATTATACCCCTCAATATTCTTAGTTTTGGATTCACTAAAAACATTATACCTTCTTTCCATTTCTGCAACCATCTTACTAAGGGCAATGGATGCTTGTTTTGGATCTGTAACAACTGGTCTTAACAAATGAGGTACTCCGTTATATACAGATAACTCTACTACCTTAGGATCCACCATCACTAGTTTCACTTCATCCGGAGTTGCTCTCATTAAAATAGAACAAATAATTCCATTTACACAAACTGACTTACCACTACCTGTTGTACCAGCAACTAACAAGTGAGGCATTTTATTGATTTCACAAACACCGATATCTCCCATAATACTTTTTCCAAGGGGAACCATTAATTTTTTATCCATAGAATTTTGCATTTTTTTACTACTAATAATTTCATAAAAACTGACTGGTGATGGAGAATCATTTGCAAACTCAATTCCGACTGTATTCTTACCAGGAATTGGTGCTTCAATTCTAACATCTTTTTTTGCTAAGGCTAGAGATATTTCTCTATTAATTGCTGTAATTTTATTTACTCTAGTACCACTAGCAATTTCTAACTCATATTGAACAACCGTAGGCCCAATATGTACTTCTACTACTTTTCCAATGATTTTAAAATCTTTTAATACTTTTTCTAGAGTGATAATATTTTTTTCAATTAAACTTTGATCCGTTCCTTTGGCCTTCTTTTTCGGCTTATCTAAAATATCTAGGCTAGGAAGATGATAATTTTTATTTTTAGATAGTATTTTCCCCTTATTACTATCTCCTATTGGTACCTCTTCTTTATTTGCCTTAGTAATCTCATCAATACTAGATATTTTAATTCGATTATTATCCTCTTTGGAATCTGGTGCTTCTTCTTCTGCTCCATCACTAATAATGACTTCTTTTTCTTTCTTTCTTTCTTTTTTCTTTGGCATTCTATTTGATACTTGTTCTTTTACTTTATCTACAATAGAAAAACCTGTAAATAAAGCGACACCTAATCCCACTAAAGTCCATGCTACAATTTGCATTCCTGTGTAAGAAAATAATTTATCGAATAGGATAGCAAATACTCCTCCAATAATTCCTCCGCCTACAGCTAATACATCAGAAAATTTTCCTGTTTGCATAATAGAATGAAATACACTTACTAATTGGTTCATTGTCTCTTTGAAAATCATCATCATATTTCCATCATTTTGTACTACAAATTCCTTATGCATTAAAATTAAAATTCCTAATACAAAAAGATATATTCCTATTAACTTAGAAGTAAAGAAATCTGGCCATTCTCTTTTGATTACTAAATATCCACCTATCACTAATAGAACTACTAAAAATACCATATAAATAGAACCAAATAGAAAAACAAAGAAGGAAGTAATAAATCTTCCAACTGGTCCATATTTTCCTAGGCCTAAAATTGCACATAAAATGTATAAAACACCATATAGTTCTGCACTATGTTGAAATTCTTTTTTACCCGTTTTTGATTTTTTCTTTTTTGCCATAATGATATACTCCTCACTATAAAAATTATATCATTTATTTTTTTTATTGGAAAGAAAAAAGTCAATTATTTGACTCTTTAAACTTATTTATTAACTACAACAACAGCACGTGCACCATTGGTCAACTTCGTTAGGTTGCTAGAAAATAATTGACCAAAATAGTTCACATAGAAAGCAGAATCCCTCTCAGACATACCTATTTTCCCAGACATAAGCCAATACCCCTCATTAGAAATTCCTTCAAATGTGCTCTTATCACTAACTGTCCCTCCGTATATAGATGATTCACTTAAATAATTGTACATCCAAACTGGACAAGATCTACTACTCCATGTACAACCAAAATTATCCCCCTCTTGTGCTGTCATCATTCTGGCTTTTGCAGTTCTTGCAGGTAATGTATATATATTCCTTGTGCATACTACTCTTCCTCCATCATCAAAACTGCCTCCTGTATAAGCATTTGCTTTAAATACTGTTGTCCCCATTGTGTAAGTTTGGTCATTGACATTACTCCACCCTGAGGTTGCCCTTTCTAAGATAGGCAATACTGTTAATGGTCCTTTCGTATTATCATCACTATCTGCATACCATGGTGTGTGATTTATTGTATTCTTTTGAGATTGCATAGTCATTGTTGAGCCATTATCAAACATAACATGAAAAGTTACAATATCTGTATCATTTACTTTATATTTTATAATATCACCAGCCTTACAGCTATTTGCTGTCTTCATTTTATAACATTCTGTCTTCTTACAGGTTGACTCCTCTCCTGTTATACATTTGGTGGAATTAGATGTACTATAAGTATATGCTGATACAAACTTTCCTTGTTTTCTAATATCTGATTTTCCATATAACTCGTCTATCGCACCCTTCAAATTTGTAGATGTTAAACCTGATGCTTTATTATCATAAGAGATATTAGCACTTGATATTGTAGTTGCTGCATAGACTCCTACTGCCGATATAATGACTCCTATTATGATTCCTAATACTAATTTATAGTTCCTCTTTATTCTTTTTTTTAACTCTTTTTTCACTGCTATCACTCCGTATTTATTTACTTTATGTT
>CAJUJA010000017.1:4297-11068 GCA_910586635.1 uncultured Bacilli bacterium
CTTTTTTAATAATTTCTTTCCTTTAAAAATGGTGGAAGATCAAATTCTTCATCTGCATCATCCAACTCGTCTGAGGCATCTATGGTATTTAATACCTCCTCTTGTTGATAACTAACTTCTGGTTCTATTCTTGTTCTTCTAGTTGGTGTTTGTGAAACATTACTATAAACTGGCTTTTCTTCCTCTATGATTACTGGATCTTTTTCAAAACCAGTTGCTATTACCGTAACAATCACTTCATCAGATAGATTTTCATTGATTACAGAACCAAATATCGTATTAATATCTGTATTTGCGGCTGATCTAACTACCTCGGCTGCTTGCTCTGCTTCAAATAACGTTAAATTAACTCCACCTGTAATATTTACAATGGCATCGGTTGCTCCCTCTATTGAGGTTTCAAGAAGTGGAGAGGATACTGCTTGTTTTGCTGCTTCCATTGCTCTATCTTCTCCCATACCAATTCCAATACCAATAATGGCTCTTCCTGAATTTTGCATAACAGCTTTTACATCCGCAAAATCTAAGTTAACTAATCCTACTACGGCGATCAAGTCTGAAATAGATTGTACACCTCTGCGTAGAACATTATCAACCTCTTTAAATGCCTCTAACATTGGTGTTGTCTTATCTATGATTTCTCTTAGGCGATCATTTGGAATTACAATTAATGTATCCACATGATTCTTTAACTCTTCTAAACCTTCTAGAGCATTTTGCATTCTTTTTTTACCCTCAAATGAGAATGGTTTCGTAACAATTGCTACCGTAAGGGCACCTAATGCCTGAGCAATTTCTGCAACGATAGGTGCAGCACCCGTTCCAGTTCCTCCACCCATTCCACAGGTAATAAATACCATATCAGCACCTGTTAATGCTTCTTCTATTTCTTTTTTACTTTCTAATGCAGCCTCTTTTCCAATATCAGGTCTTGCTCCTGCTCCTAATCCATCTGTAAGAGTTCCTCCAATTTGGATTTTAACATCCGCTTTAGAACTATTTAACACTTGTAAGTCGGTATTTGCTGCTATAAACTCTACTCCTTTTACACCAGACTCTACCATTCTATTAATAGCATTTCCGCCACCACCGCCAAGACCTATTACTTTAATCTTAGCTAATTGATCCATTTCTAATCCGCCTAACATATAACCTTATCCTCCTCAATTTTCAAAAAAACGTCCAAATACTTTATTAATAATATTGTCATTGCTTCCTTTTGTTTCTTTTATTGAAATTAAATTATCAATATCACTATCATTCAGCATCGTTATGCTTTTTCCTCTTAGTGCCAGTTTAGAATCCTCATATTTTACCAATCCTAGCACACTACTATATTTATTATTTCTTACACCCATGGTAGTAATATTACAAACCTTTGCTTTGATTCCTAATTGATCTTCTATTAAATATTGAAATCCTGCTAGTTCGCTTATTCCACCTGTTATAATTATATAACGTATTTCCCTTTTTGTTAAGTTTTTTAACTCATTTTTTACTTTTTTTAATATATCAATCACTCTAGCCTCTACAATTTTTGATAAATCTAGTTGATTAATCTGTACAGTTTGCCCTTCTTTATCCTTTACCTCAACTGTTTCATTACTGTCTGCATAAGAAGATAGTGCAACTACAAACTTTTCTTTTAATTTTCTGGAATCCTTTCTCCTTAAAGAATAAATATAAGAAATATCATGATCTACATTTCTACTTCCAAAATTTAGGATTTTGTTTTTTATCATAATTCCTTTATTAAAAACAGAAATATTTGTAATTTCCTCTCCAATATTTACAATAGCTCCTACAGTTTTATCTAGATTTTTATTTCTTACTTCATAATAATCACCCGTAGAAGTATAGGCAATATCTACTACTTCAATACCACTTAATTTTAATACCTCCAACACTTTATAAATAATATCCTTTGGAGATACAGAAATTAATACTTTTGCTTCTAACAGTTCCCCTACATATCCTTTTGGATCTTTAATATATTCCTCATCGTCTACTTTAAAACTAATTGGCATCGCTGTTATTAATTCCTCTTCTTCACCAATTTGTCCAACTAAAGCATCCTTTAAGACATTGCTAATATCTTCTCCAGTTATTTCATGATAGTCTAATACTTTAGTAGAACCAACTACAATATCCATTCTAGATTGATTCGTAGGAACACAAGCTATTGCCTTTGTGATTTTAAATCCTAACATTTCATCTAACTTTCTAAATGCTTTTCTAGTGGAATTTACTGCCTTTTTTGTATCTACAACAAGCCCCTTTTTTACTCCTTCAGATGGAAAGTCAACATTAGCTATTACATGAAATTTATGATTCGTTTTATTACAAACTAATATTTTAATACTATTAGTACCTAGTTCCACACTAGTATAATAATGATTCATATTATCATACTCCCATCTTAATATCACTATTATACTATAAATTTTTATTTTCTCCAAGGATTTTCACTAATTTTTAATTACAAGTCCTATAAAAAAGTAATGGTTTTTATTCCATTACTTTAAAATGATTTCCACTATCCAAATATAAGATTCCCTTTCTTCCTTCTAATTGTTTTAAAACGTTATTGTAATAATTAATCATCTTAAATTTTGTTAAGGTAAGATAGACACTGTTTCCATCATCCATATATAATAAAAATCTATCCTTATCAAATTCACTAGGTACATAAGTAATCTCTGAAATCTTACCAAGTATAGAAGAATCAATTTTAGAAAGATTTTTTGTAAATGAATGATACTTGGTATCCGGAATATCATTCATAAGCCGTGGAATTCTAAATAGGCTAATTTCATCTGTATAAGAAACCTCCCTCTGATTATCTAAAATTACTTTTTGATCTGTCTCTTTTATAAATAGCGGCTTATTCTCTTTTACTTCTATCGTTATTGTATGATAAAACCCTTTTTTGATTTTTACTTCTTTAATATAAGGACTTTTTTCTAGTTTCTTTTTTATTTTTCCTTTAGTAGTATAGTAAAAACTAGGATAATCTTCTAAACTAGCAAGATATAAAATATAATCATCTTTTAAGTAATTAGTTCCTTTTATCGTAATGTTTTTAATACGGGTATTTAAATACAACTCCATAGCCAAAACAATTCCTCCTAGTACTAATATTACTAGAAGTAGACGAAATATTTTTAATTTTTTTCTTTTGACTATTTTCTTTCCCATATTTACTCCCAATTTACAAATTCTTGTTCTACTTTTAATCCAATGTCATACTTTTCTTTTACTTGATCTTGTACATAATCAATTAATTTCTTGATATCTTTACTAGTAGCATTTCCAACATTAATTACAAAGTTAGCATGCTTATCACTAATCATAGCTCCACCCATTTTAAACCCCTTTAATCCTAAGTTTTCAATTAACTCTCCAGCATATCTTCCCTCTGGATTTCTAAAAACACTACCTGCACTAGGATAGTTTAATGGTTGCGACTCTAATCTTCTTTTGAGCCTTGATTTCATTAAGTCTTCTATCGCGTTTCTGCTTCCCTTTTCTAATCTAATATTTGCCTCTAAACATATAAAGTCAGGGTGTGTTTTAAAAAAGGAAGTACGATAATGAAAATTTAACTCCTTATTTTCTAATTCTATAATACGATAGTCTGGTGTTAATACTTTCACACTTCGCACAATATATCCCATATCTTTTTTATAAGCACCCGCATTCATAAAAACAGCTCCACCTATAGTACCTGGAATTCCCGATGCAAATTCCAAACCAGTCAATGAGTTTTTAGCGGCTATTCTAGATAATTTGATTAGGGAAAAGCCTGCTCCTACTCTAATTTTATTGTGAGTTATTTCTAGCTGATTAAATTCTGTCAATTTTATCAGAATCCCTCTATACTCCTGATCGCTAAATAATAAATTAGATCCATTTCCTAAGATTTTATATTTCATATTACTATTTCTAATTACTTTTAATAGACAAATTAATTTTTCTATATCTTTTGGATATACGACACAACTAGCAATTCCTCCTGTTTTATATGTAGTGTATCTACTTAAGGAAATATTTTCTTCTATTTTTCCTATTCCTAGTCGTTTTATTTTTTCTATTACCTCTTTCATTGACTATCTTCCTTAATCACTTTTTTTATCTCTTCATAAAACTTAGTTGCAGAGTCCCTCACTCCTAATTTTAGGGCATTCTTTTTCATTTTATCATAAGTTTTTTTGTTTTCTAAGATCTCATCGATAGCAGAAATCACAGTATTCATGGAAAAGTCTTCTTCCCTAATTAATTTCGAAGCTCCATTTTCCTCAAGCTCCTTTGCATTTAGATATTGATGGTTTGCTGTAACATAAGGAGATGGCACTAAAATAGAAGGAAGACCTATTGCAGTAATTTCCGAAATTGTAGATGCCCCTGCCCTAGATATAATTAAATCAGTCTTTTTCAATAATTGAATAAAATTATCAAGGAAAGGTACTACTGCTACATTTTTAGGTAAATTCATGGATTTAAATTCATCATAATAGTTTTCTCCTGTAATGATAATCACCTGATAGTCTTTAAGGTTAAAAGCTGGAATTAATTCCTTTATTTTTTTTGTCATAGTAGTAGAACCAAGAGATCCCATAACAATGATTACTAATTTTTTATTTTCCATCAAACCAAAATCTTTTTTATTTGCGGCCTTAGTAGAAATAATTTCTTCACTTCTAGGATTCCCTGTATATACTGTTTTTTCTCTATCAAAATAAGAAAGAGTATTTGGTAGGGAAACACAAACTCTATTTGCATACTTAGCAATCAATTTATTAGATACACCAGGAACTGAATTTTGCTCATGAATCATTGTTTTATACTTTAATTTGTGAGCAGCAATCATCACAGGTGCTGTAATATATCCCCCTACTCCAATTACAATATCAGGATTAAATTCTTTGATTATCTTTTTTGCCCTTTTGATCGCTCTTTTATATTTTATAAAAACGGAGATGTTTTTAAAAATACTTTTTCTACTAATTCCTTCCATCTCTATTCCTTCATAAGGAATTCCTAATTTAGGTATTAGGTTTTTTTCCATTCTATCAGTTGTTCCAATATATAAGATTTGACTTAAACTTTCTTTTTCTTTAATTTTATTAATAATCGCTAAAGCGGGGAAAACATGACCTCCTGTTCCTCCGGCACAAATAATTGCTTTCATCCTTTTTCACATCCTTAGTTATTATATCATAATTTTATGCCTCAATTAAGAAAAAAAGAAGATTCTTCTGGGAATCCTTTTATTTTAATTCTTGATCACTTTGGATGGCTTCCACTTTAATTTTACCATGGAAATGTTTCCCCATATCTGCTTGGGTTGTATTACTTCCCTTTAACCATAATTTAATGGAAAAGGAAATAGACTGATTTGTATCAATTGTGCCTTCTTTTAAAATTCCCGATTGCTCGACTAAATCCTTGATGATAGGTGTTGTATTTCCCTCCTCAAAGGCATATCTAAGATGTATCCAATCTAGTTTATTATTACTACATCCATCATTAAGATAATATTCATCATCATCCACAATCGAAAGTCTATAATTAGCTGCTGTCGTTCCAGTATTTTCTAAGCTGAATGTATATGCTACTTGTTTCATCCCTTCACTATCGCTAAGAGGAATTGCATTTTTCACTGATATTTCATTGCTTTCTTTATTTAAGTTTAAAACTAAAGTTCCCGTTTTTAATACATTTTCTTTTTTTCCATATTCTGTACGACTCCATAGTGCATATCCGACAGTTGCAACACATATAAAAATGCTTAATATTAAAACAATTAATCCTAATTTATTTTCTTTTTTATTCATTTCCAATTTTTCCATAAACACACATCCTATTATTTATAAATTATATCTAATTTTACTCTATTTGTAAATACTATAATTAAGATCCTATTGCTATTTCTACTCCTTCATCTACTACATCAATAATTCCATGATAATGAAGTTTTGCTCCAGTTGGTAAAGTATTATTATTTACAATCCAAAATCTCATGGTATATTCTTCCTTCTTCTTGGCCTTAATAATTCTAGTTAATACTCTACCTTCAATCAAATCACTCAAGGTATAAATCTTATTTTTTTCATTTTCTTTATGAATAGAGAATCTAATAATATTTGTTGGAATTTGATATTCTGAGCATTCATCTTTTAATGTCAATTCCTTATTATTTTTTATATTAATAGAATATTGAATACTACTATTGGTATTATTTTTAATACTAAACTTATAAGCCTTTGAAGAAAGCCCTACAGAATCTGTTACAGGTGTTACTTTTAATAAATTAACCTCCCCTCCACTTTCTTCATGAAAGGTGATATCTAATGTATCCGTATTGTAGTCTACATGAGACATATCTTTAAATTTATAATAAATATATCTAGTAGTAAAAATAGCAAATAGTAAAATAATCGTGATGACTACTATTTCTTTTTTTCTATATTTTATAATCTCTTTCATAATGAAACACCTCTTAGTAAGATTGATATACTATTTATCTTTAAATCTATGTTTAGTATATCATAAATGCATAAAAAAAACTATTAAAAATCACATAATATCATTTTTATAGTAAAATAGATTTAGAAGATAAGCATGCCAAATTATACAAATTATATTATTATAGGCAAAATTTTTTTATGTAGTTGTTATATGCCAAATCTATTATTAGATCATTAAAACTAACCCTTGAAGCACTCCACAGATCGGAAGAGCACACGTCTGAACTCCAGTCACATTCAG
>CAJUJA010000017.1:11078-21829 GCA_910586635.1 uncultured Bacilli bacterium
CATAAATGATAAAAAATAGAACAAATTCATTCATCTATTTATTCTATTTTTTACTTATATCTAACATTTTTATTGGACCTTTTTTCTTAAAGGCTGGAATACTAATACTTTCAATATTGTCTATCTCCTTATTTGATGCCTCTTTTATCACATCATATATTCCAATTTGGTGAATTGGAATTTTTTTAGTTTTTAGTGCAAACCTATTGGAATCAACTCTTATGGAAAAGAACCTGGCATCTATATTTTCTCCAGTAGACGTGATCATCATATAATCATACCCTATATCTTCTGGATTTTTTCTTTTGCTTGCCTTTCTAATATCAAATTCATGTTGTACTAAACCATCTACTAAATTAGCTGCAGTTAATAATTTACACTCCTTATTGATAATATAAAAAGAAGAAGATCCACAAAAACTATATAGTCTTTGGCCTAATGTCTCTAAAGATTCCGTATATTCATATTCTTTCTCTTCCCCATCCCCTTTATCAATCATACTACTATAAAAATCACTTGTAGAAGCATCTAGAAAGTACATACTATTGATAGATAAGTTTCCATCTTCATTACTTATCTGTAAATATGGTTTGCGATATTCATATTCAATATCTAAAGAAGTGTTTTTATTTGATTTTTGTCCTTTAGAAATCTCTAGATTTCCATCACTAGAAAGGAATACTATCTCCTCTGGACTTATTAAAACGCTATTTTTTGTATACTCAGTTCTTAATAAAGTCGTTTTTTTATGACTAGAATCTTTTTTAATTCTCCAAATCACCGAAATCACCCTCTTCAATTATTTTATCATAATATCATTCATTTGCATATGTCTTTATTATTTGTTCTGCTACTTTTATGCCATCTATAGCAGAAGTTGTAATTCCTCCAGCATAACCGGAACCTTCTCCGCATGGATAAACTCCCTTTATATTAGAATTAAAGTTTTCATCTCTTTCTATTCTAATAGGTGAAGAGGTTCTACTTTCTACAGCTGCTAAAATGGCATCTTTGTGGTTAAAGTTCTCAATCTTAGAAGCAAAGGACTCTATTGCCTCCTTGATTGATTCATTAATTTCTTTTGAAAATAATTCATTTAAATTTGCATAATGATATTTCCCCTTAAAAACTGGTTGAATCTTTCCTAATTTCTTTGTAACTTGATTTTTTTTATAATCTTGATATAACTGAACGGGTATCATTCCATCTCCTAATTGGTAAGCTTTTTCTTCTAGTTTTTCTTGATATCTAATTCCATCTAGTGGGTGAGGTCCAAAATCACTTTTTGATATTGTAACCACAATAGCACTATTGGCATTGATACTATCTCTTTTATAATTACTCATTCCATTTACTACTAATCGTTTTTTTTCGGATGAGGAATTAATTACATACCCTCCTGGACACATACAAAAGGTATAAACTCCTCTATTGTAAGATGATTGATGAACTAATTTATAACTTGCTTTTTCTAAATATGGAGTATTTCCATACTGCATAGCATCAATCATTTTTTGAGGATGTTGAATTCTAATTCCTACGGCAAAGGGTTTTGATGTCATAATAATCCGTTTTTGATATAACATACGAAAAGTATCTCTAGCACTATGTCCGATAGCTAAGATCAAGGCCTCACAAGAAATCTTTTCCTTATGATTTATCTCAATTTCCATTATCTGATTATTTTCTATCACTAAATTGGTAAGACAATTTTGGTATCGGATCTCTCCTCCCATTTTTATAATTTGGTTTCTAATATTTATAATGACTTTTCTTAAAATATCGGTTCCAATATGAGGATGATGATCATATAAGATCTCTTTAGGAGCACCATATCTCACAAAAATTTCTAATACTTTTTTCTTCCTAAAAAAGGAATCTTTTACTAAGGTATTGAGCTTCCCGTCCGAAAAAGTTCCTGCTCCTCCTTCTCCAAACTGAATATTGGATTCTGGATCTAGCATTCCCTGTTCGAAAAATGTATTAACCGTTTTCACTCTATCTTCTACTTTTTCACCACGCTCTATTAAAAGAGGAGAATACCCGGTTTCTGCTAATATGTAAGTGCAAAATAAACCAGCAGGCCCGCTTCCTACAATAATAGGGCGAGACTTTAATTTTTTTGTTCCACATTTCGGCAACTGATAAATCTCTTTGGGAGACCTAAAAATATCCTTAGAAAAATATTTTTTTAAAATTTGATTTTCATTCTTTATGGAAATATCCACTTCATAAATATATAAGATATTATTTTTATCTCGTGCATCGATCGACCTTTTATTAATAATAATTTTCTCAATTTCATCAGAATGAATATTTAACTTAGAAGCTATCTTTCTTTCTAATTGTTGTGTACTATTTCGATTGATCAAAACTTTAACTTGCCTGATTCTAATCACCGAATGAAGCCCCTTTTCCAGCTAACATTCCGCTAATCCATGCAAATGTTAAATTATAACCACCACAGAAACCATCTACATCTAATAATTCGCCGACTAAGTATAGGCCTTTTTCCTCTTTTGACTCCATAGTTAAAGGATTAATCTCTGTAAGAGGAATTCCCCCACTACATACTTGGGCACGTTCAAAAGAATTAAAACCGGTAATAGGAAGTTCAAATAATTTTAAATTCTGATATAGTAATTTTTTTTGAGATGTTTCTAATTCATTCCATGTTGTCCTTGGATCAATATGAGCTCTTTTTAAAATAACTGTTACTAGTTTCTGATTTAGCATTCCTTGTAAAATTTGAATCATATTTTGGTGGATTAAAAGTTCTACTCTTTCATCAAAATAGGTAATAAACTCCTTATAATTTTCCATTTCAATCAATGGTAAAAAATCAATTCTTACTACTTCTTTTTTATTATCATTCAAACCACGACATGCTAAACTACTAATATTAAAAGTACAAATTCCACTAATTCCATAATCGGTTAATTGAATTTCTCCCTCTTCTTCTTGTACTAAAACATTATCTTCTAAAAGAGAAAGTTTTACCTCACTTCTAACACCGTCCCAAATGGATAAGTAATCTTCCTCTGCCCGTAGTTGAACTAAGGCTGGTAATACATCTATAATAGAATGGCCAAAGCTTTTAGCTATTTCATATCCCATTCCATCAGAACCAGTTCTAGGAGCCGCTTTAGATCCTGTAGCAAGTATTACCTTATCTGCCTCTATTTTTTCGCTATTTGTTAAAATTATAAACCTTTTTTTAACCTTGATTACCTCTTGTACTAACGTATTACATTTGATTTGTATTCCTAACAATCTGGCTTTTATAAGTAGTGCATCTTTCACACTAGATGCCTGATTAGAATTTGGATAATAATATCCATTTTTTATTTTGGGAACAATTCCTAACTGATTAAAAAATTTAACAATTTCTGTTTGACTATTAGGAGTAAGTATCTCACTTAAAAGTTCTATATTATTAGAGTTATAATATTTTAAATTTTGATTCTCATTATAATAATTACACTTCCCATTTCCGGTTACTAAAATTTTTTTAGCACAACTTTCATTTCTTTCTAATATAGTAACCTCATTATTCTTGTTTTTTGCATAAATGGCTGCTACTAAACCCGATGCTCCCCCGCCTACAATTACGATACGTTTCATCTTTCCACCTCTTTTAAATTATATCATGTAATATCTATTACCTTCAAGATGCATATAAAAACTCCCAAAACATTTTGAGAGTTATGTCTATTAAAAATTTTGATTATTTTTTTATATTTACTTTATTTTTTCCTTTTTTTGTAATACTCATTGATTCTATCTTATGGTACTTCGTGTATTTATTCTGATAAGTATTTTGGAATAGTTGAACATAATATCTAGAGCTTTCAATTTTTCTCCACTCAAGCCATCCATTATAGCACCCTGCATATTCTTCTGCATCAAATCCATCAAAGCAGGAAGCAATTTCTTGATACTCTAAAAGGGCACATACCACGTTTACATAATCATTATTCTGTACTAACTCTTTAGCCTCTTTATAACTAATATTATAAAGCTTTGCGAATGGTTTTACCCGATAATAATCATTTTGCTGTGTAAGACCTAAATCGCTCGTATCGGAGCTTTCATTATAGGTTGAAAAACCACTTGAGTCAAAGTCCCCCCTAGTTTCTGTATCAATAATTGCAAAAGTAAAATCTGCAGGTGTCACGTTCCATGCTAATGACTGTTCATAAATAAATCTTTGTAGAGGTGCTGATAGCTTGCAATCCTTATATAATTTATCCTGTTTGGTTAATCCTAAACTTTCCAATTGCTCTTGCCTTTTTAAAATAGAGTCAATCGTTTTACATTTGTGAAAGTCATTTAAAATTTCATTCTTTTTTTCTTCTGACTCTAACATGGTATCTAATTCAGAACCTTTTTCCTCTAATTTCTTTGACTTCTTATAATCATTAGTATCCTTCTTAGAGGCTGCCTCTAAGTTAGGAACCTTAGTAGGTTCCTGGGTAGAGATAGCGGGAGGTGTAACTATCTTTTGATTTGCTATTTTATAATTCACCTTTTCTAACTTATAAGTATCATCGTTGAATAAGTTAGAAAATATGATTTGAAGTGTTTTAGGGGATATCATCATTTTTCCAGAAACTAATTTTTCTTGATGAACATCTCCCATATTAGCAATTGATGGTTTTGAAATACAAAGAACCATCGTAGCACATGCAAGGATAGCTGCTTTGGCAAAGGTCCTTTTTACGAATCGAACACTACCATTATGCGAATGATTTTCTTTATTAGATATTGTTATATGATTTTGTAATATACTAGGAAGTAATGAAGTTACATTATATTTGTCTGGAATATCACTTCTAATTTGCTTTAAAACAATCTTTGATAGTTCTTCACTTAGTCTTTCTGCACCCATTTTTTCTAAATCTTTAGATAAATTATCAATTGGTTTTTTTTGAATGATATCATCCATAATCTCCATTGTTTTACTAGAACCGTGTTTTATTCTATATGATTTTAAAAATTTAAGGATCGAATCCTCATAATTACAATTTTGTTTTTTCATTACAATCCCCCTTTTACAGTGCTAAATTATATCATAATATAACAGAAGTTGTCAATAAAAAATGAGAATTTCTCTCATTCCTTTCATTTTAGCATGTTTCTAGTTTTGATGTAACTACTCTAATTTTCTGTTTTTCACCCTTTTTTTCTAAATTATTTAACTTCAATTGCCTTTTTACCTCTTGTGCTACACCCATTGAACCATCTATTAAAGTTGCATGACAAAGTATCTTGGAAATTTCATCTTTTATTAGGGAGTAATGGGTGCATCCTAAAACAATGGAGTCAATTTGTTTGGTTTGGTAAGGACTTAAAAGTTTAAAGAGTAGCTTTTCTATTCGCTCTTGATTTTGAACCTCAATACAGTCCGCTAATCCTTTACAAGGCAATAAATAAAATTTTTGGTTTTCTTTTTTATTATTCTTGATTAATTCGGAAATTCTTTCTGAGTTAATAGTGGCGGGTGTGGCCATGACAATTGTATTTTGAAATCCTTTATCAGATGCTATTTTAATAGCGGGAACAGTTCCTACAAAAATGAGTTTTTTATAGATATGGCGTAACTTTTTCATACATTTTATAGTAGCCGTATTACAAGCTATTATAATCATCTTGCATCCTCTTATCCTTAGGTATTCTACAATACCCGAAGTAATTTTAAATAACTCCTCTTCTGTCTTTTCTCCATAGGGATTATTTTTAGAATCTTTATAATATAAAAATGTTTCATTAGGTAGTATTTTTCTTAATTCTTCTAAGATACTAAAACCACCCATTCCAGAATCAAAGATACCAATTTTGTAATTCATATCGTGCACCTTTCTATTCTATTTATAATTTAAATCCCCCATCGATTCGAATTGTCTCTCCATCAATATATCTTGACTTATCAGATGCCAAAAATAATACCAAATTTGCTATTTCCTCAGGCTCTGCAAATCTTTTTAACAGAATCTTTTCTTTTTCTTCTTTCAAATATTCTTTTGGTAAGTCACTATTCATTTCTGTATCAATCCAACCTGGTGCTACTGCGTTAACATTAATATGTGGTGCAAACTCAATCGCTAGATTTCTTGTTAAATTAATAATAGCGGCTTTTGAGGCATCATAGTCCACACTATAAGGATAAGTGGAGTCTATACCATTAGTAGAAGATATATTAATGATTTTACCATACTCTTGGTCTAACATGTACTTCCCTGCATATTTAGATACTAAAAAAGTACCTACTAAATTAGTATCTATCGTATCATGCCAATCTTTTACTTGATGTTTAGAAAAATCCTTATCAATTGCAATACCAGCGTTATTAACTAAGATATCAATTCTACCATATTTATCTATAATTTGTTCTATCATTCTTTTTACATCATCTTCTTTAGAAATATCCGCCTTGATGCAAATACAATCTGTTCCATAACTAGAAAGAATTTCTGTTATTGCCTCCGCTTCTTTTTGGCTATTCTTATAGTTAACAATCACTTGGGCACCCTCTTTAGCAAATTGCACAGCTATACTTCTACCGATTCCTCTAGATGAACCAGTTACTAGAACAACCTTATTTAAGAAATCCATCTATATCACTCCCTGACTCTAATTTATAACCGTACTTATCTTTAACATATTTAAAATATTCTTGATACTGCTCTATGGTTTTTTGATTACAATCTACATATCCTAAAGACAACTCATCTTGATACGTATCCTTATAGACACAGTCTGGATAAATAATTACACCATCTAGTAACTTCGATAGCAATGTTTTGTCATCATTTTCTAGTTTTTCTTTATCTACTAAATATAACTGATAAGTACTGGATATATTTTTTAACAATAATTTAAAAAAATAATTTTCTTTTAGCAAGTGCAACTCATCCTTTGTACAAATAAATAAATCAATTAGATTCTTTTTACTTTTAATTTCCATAATTTTTTCAGTTAAATAGTTAATCTCTTTTAATGAGTCATTATAAACTTTATCACTATAAAAGTTAACGACTTTTCTTGGAAAGTCATTGGGAAGATTTTGATTCATTTTAGACAACCAAGCATAAGTCTCAGCAATTGAGTCAAAATTAAAAATCCAGTTATCTGGAATGGATTTAATTTCTGTTAAATCATAAATCATTCCATTATAGTTATGAGTATTTTCCAATAATTCCCCTATTTTTTGTAAAAAAATGGAGTAAATTCCTTTTTTAAATAAATACTCTTTTTGAACACTTGTATAATTCTTATCATCATCTACTAGGGTAGTAATAATATAATTTTTAACCTGATTTTCTAGATTATCCATGACTATTTTTTTATTACTAATTAAAATAATAGGAGTATTTGAGTCCATGTAAAAATTACTCATCTCAAAATTTCCAATAGAAATAATATGGGTAGTATTAGAATCAACTTCATCATCTTTTTCCAGAATCACATAATTAATTTTTTCCTGATCCATATAATAGATTAAAGCCTCTAATAAATTGCTATTTTTATCTTTAATAATTACCACTTGTTTATCCATAATTAACTCCCTTCTAATTTATAGGTATAACCCATTTTCTAAAAAGAAATCTAGTATCAGGTTCTAATTTCATCTAATGTTTTTATTATTTTGCTTGTATTGAATTTAAGATTTGTTGTTGATATTGCTCGCAATCACTAGGAGCATCTTCTTGTATTTCATATTCTAATAAAAAGACTTTGTTATTTTTTGTAGTACCATAGTAATATTTCTTTCCAAATGAATCATTTAATGTAAACCAGTACCATTCTATATTATTAATACTATTTTTTGTAACTGTAGTCGGATTATTATCTGTCTCATATTTTGCAATCTGTCTAATTAAATCTTCAGCGTTAGAAAAATCTTCAGGAGAAGTAAAACTAATACTGCATTTATTAAAGCCTCCACTACTAGATGTATATTCATATTGATACTCACTAGATGTTGAATCATTTTTAAACTGACTTGGAACTGTAATTGAAAACTCTTGATTCATATTAACAGAAGAATCTAATGACATCACACCATTATAAGTTCCGTTTTTCCCTCCTAAGTTCAAAAATAAATTTCCAAATATAGAAGCAACCCCTAAAGTAAGCATAATTACTAATATGATAATTGTACTTACTACTTCAATAATAAATCCTAAAATGGTTAACCCTATACTTACCCCACCTTTATTAGAACAAATTTTTTTTATCTCAGCAATATCTTTTTGGGTATTTTCTAACTTGATTTTTTCAATTTTCTTCCTAGCATAAAAAATATAGAGTTTATTAGCACATAGTCCAATAATAACATTAAATATAGCTGTTACAGTAAAATTTTTAATCAAATTTAATACCACAAAATTGAGAACAAACACTACTAAAGCATATCCAAACATCTTTCTATAAAATAAATAAAGCGAAGAAAAAAAGAAAGCTGCAAAATTAAATGGTTTTGTTATGATTGACTCATAATTATTACCAATAAATGCCTTTAGTAGTTCTTCATCATTTCCTTGCATAGTGCTTTGAAAGTTTTGGTGAAATAAGTGTTGATAATTACTATTTTGAACTTGATTTTGTTCTTGATGATTCAAAGAACTAAAAGTAAAGGACTGACTTGTTGATGAGCTCCCTTGCTCACTAGTATGATTTATTCCAACTGAAGAATTTACAGCTGATTGTTGAGGTTCATTTTTTATCATATTTGGTTGTATTGATTCTTTATTTACCTGTGTATTCTCATTTGTATTAGAAGTAGTTGATGTTCCATATAGTGAATTCAATGTTAGTGAGGAATCTTCTACTACACGATTTGATGAATCAATCCTATCAGGTATAGAATTAACCCTATTATAATTAAGGTTATTATTTTTTTGAGATAAATCTCGATTATTAGAATCATTCATAGTTCGTCTCCTTTTATTCATTATAGCTTGGTTAAATAGAAAAGTGACTTTGACAGTGCCTTATAATCGCTGTCAAGTATATTTTCTATCTTGATTATATCACATAATTTCACATAACTCGACAAAAATAGTAAAATATGATTCATATGATAATTATCTAAAAAAATACAAGAAGAACAATTATCTTTCTCTTATGACTATATTTTAGAAATGGATGTTCTATTTTGTCTTGAGATATTAAGCAAAATTCCTATTGATACTAGCGTAATTAATAAAGAACTTCCTCCATAAGATAAAAATGGTAAGGTAACTCCTGTTACTGGGATCATTCCTATTACAACCATTAGGTTCATTAAGGTTTGAAAAGCTAATTGAAAGGTCATACCAAAAGATAAATATTTAGAAAAACTATCCCTACAATTTAAGGATATTTTTAGTCCTCTATATATTATAATAGAAAATAAGGTCACTACTATAATAACCCCCATAATTCCGAACTCTTCAGAGATAATAGAAAATATAAAATCTGTTTGTGGTTCTGGTAAGTAAAAGTGCTTTTGAATTGAGTTTAAAAAACCAGTACCTAAAAGCCCACCTGGACCTATGGCATATAAACTTTGAATAATTTGAAATCCTGTTCCTAATGGATCTTTCCAAGGATTAATAAAGGATGTGATTCTATCCATTCGGTATGGTGCGATGAGAATTAAAATAATGACACCAATTACTCCTAATATTCCTCCCCCAATAAAGAATTTCATATTAACACCAGCAATAAAAAGCAAGGCGATAATAGACATTACTAAAATCATGCCTGTTCCTAAATCTGGTTGAAGCATAATTAGGGCAAAGAGGGTAAATAAAATTCCTAAAATAGGAAAAACCCCCTCTTTATAACTTTTTAGAAATTTAGTACTTTTAGATAGATATTTACTTGTAAAAATGATCATTCCAAGCTTTGCAGCCTCACTAGGTTGGATTCCAAAGGATCCTATTCCAAACCAACTACGACTTCCATTTCTAATACTACCAATTCCTGGAATAATTACTAATATTAATAAAATAAAGCAAATTAATAAAATCCTATTTGAATTGTTCTGGTAGATATTATAGTCTATTTTAGAAATTACAATCATTAAAAAAATACCAATGATAACAAATACTAATTGTCTTTTTACATAATAAAAACTATCATCAAATTTATAATCGGCCCAAATAGAAGATGCTGAGTAAATCATAACAACACCAAAGAATATTAAAACAATAACAGCAACAAAAAGAATTAGGTCAAATTTTTTTCTCATAAGATCACCTAATAAATTTTATTATTTACTCCTAAGAAAAAGAACTTTCTAATGATTTCGTCTATACACAATTAACCATGAGACATAAAATATTTTAGAATTTGGAGGTATTTTTTCATGATTAGTTGGTTTACAGAACTAAGTTATCCTATTCAGGCCCTAATAGCAACATTATTCACTTGGGGAATTACGTCTTTAGGATCTATGATTGTATTTTGTTTTAAAAAGGTAAACAAAAACATTATGGATGCTATGCTTGGTTTTGCAGCAGGCGTGATGATTGCAGCATCGTTCTTCTCTTTATTATCTCCTGCTATTACTATGGCTGAGGAGTTAAATTTAATTCCTTGGGTTGTAACAGCAGTTGGTATTTTATTAGGAGGATTTTTACTTTTTGCAGGAGATAAAGTTTTTGATATTATTGAGACTAAAAAAAGTTTTACCAATAGTTCTAGCTTTAAACGTTGTCTAATGCTCATTGTCTCAATTACCCTTCATAATATTCCAGAAG
>CAJUJA010000018.1:0-2723 GCA_910586635.1 uncultured Bacilli bacterium
GATTATATTATCTTATTTTTTAGGAGAAAATCTCCACACATATTCTACACTAACTTTATACAAAATGGTAGCTATATCTCTATCATTAATAATTATCCTATTTTTATGAAATAAGTTCTTTCTTGCCAGTGTATTGATAACCTTTCTGTAATAAAGTTTGATTATTATAACTAGACCAAATAAAGTCGTTATCATTCCTAATTGTTCTATTTCGAATCATTTTATAACATCTTCCATCAATTTTATCTTCCTTAACGTTTGTGATTGGAAAAGAATGATAAGAATAATTTTTTACATTTCTATAAGTTTTATGTAGACAGTTCAAATTTGTTAAAGAAATATTAGAAAATGTATATTTATCAAAGTAATATTTTTCTGATCTATAGAGATTTGTATGATTATTTGAATTATTCATATTTACGTATAAATATTTAGTATAAAGATTATCTTTAGGTGGCGTCTGATATTGATATCTTCCCTCATACTTCCAGTTTTGGAGATTTGAATAATCTAGGTTTGTTTGATACAGTGTATTATTAAATGAAATGTAGTAATAATTACCACATCCCATAATAGCTTTACTTCCCACTTCTTGAACAGAAACTTTATTTATACTATTTTTCTTTATATCTTGACCTTCTGAATATTTCACTATTTTTTCTTCTTTTAGACATATGGACGAATTTGTGCAAAAAATATTAGGTTGATTACACATTACCTCTCCAGCATGATACCAATTAGACCACGGTGAATACTTAACGCTATTAGTTTTTATATACTGATATATATAATCATAATTTGTTGTATCAATAACAGTAATACTTCCTGTATCTACTGTTTTTTTTACTTTTCTTCTTGCTATTAAACGATTACTGTTTTTAGTATCTAAACTATCATTTTCATTATTTGTATTTTCTATATTATAATTTTTCTCCTTGTTTCCCTCTTTTTGTTTTATCTCACATAAATAAGTTTTACAATAATTAGTGTGTTCTAAATATATAGTTTCTTTTACTCTTTTCTTATTACATAAAATAGAAATTGTCATAGAATATATGTTTTTTTTCTTCTTTAGCTTTATATATGACTTTTTTTGATTGCACTTTTTAAATTTTTCTTCATTTTTTGGATTGATCTTTTTTAAAGATATTTTATCCTCTTGAGTAGATAGACTATTTACTTTTGTTTGATTATAATATTTTAATGCCTTTTTCTTAGTCTCTTTAATTATATATTTATAATCTATTTGTTCTTGACTCGAATTCTTTTTATGAGAAGATTTCGTAAATAACCATACCAATAAAAATACAACCAAAATGATTATAATAACTTTTATAAAATATTTACTAAAAGGAAAGGAACGTTCCATATATGTGTTATTCATAATAGCCCCCTATCAAGTTATTTATACTATCACTTTTCTATATTAAAGTCAATGATAGCAAAGAAAAACGATTATAGGTTAAGTTCTATAATCGTCTCTCCAATATTAAAATTATTTAGTTTATAATTTTTTACTAGCTTATTTGTTTTTAACTCTTCATGAACTGTTTTTTTTAAAATTCCTTCTCCTATCCCATGAATTACCGCTATCTTTTTAGTTTGCAATTGATAGTTTTCTCTTATAAAATCCTGTACTAAAATTTTAGCGATATCTCTAGATTCTCCATGTAAATCTAAAGTAGGTATATTATATGATATCATGATTATCTTTCTGGTATCTATCTATTACTTGATTTAATTCAGGGATTGCATATCTACTTCCAATCTTTTCAACAGATAATGCTCCTGTTATAGATGCTAATTTAATTGTTTTTTCTAAGTCATATCCTTTAGCAATAAAATAAGTAAAGGCTCCATGAAAAATATCTCCTGCCCCGGTAGAGTCTAGTGGTGTAACAGGAATACTAGGAATTACTTTATAATCTTCTATCTTAGTAAAACTTCCCTTTTCTTCTAAAGTGATAATAATATTTGTTTTAAAATATATTTTTAACTCTTCATAAATTGTAATAATAGATTCTTTATGATTATAATCTATTTTTTTATTTGTGAATTCTTCTGCAAAATCTTTAGAACAAACGAGATAAGTAGCCATCTTGCCCAATTCTTTCGTATAGTCATTTACTCTACCTGCATCTATAATACTAATAGCATTTGGATTATCTAGTATTAGCTTTTTTGCTGTTTCAAAATGTTCTCCATCTACTAAAATTACATCTGCATCATGAATAGAAACTGACCTATCTACCATGTTTGGCAAATTAGATTTAGCAGTTAATATTGTTCTACTACCATTACTTAAATTTGAAATGATATAACTAGAGTCTGTTTCTAAATCTTTATTCTTTTCTATATAGTCGGTATGAACTCCTATAGAGTTAAATTCCTCTATAATTTTTTCTCCATAGTAATCATCTCCTACAATTCCTATAAAGGTCGTATCCATTCCCCATTTGGCCAATAAGTAAGCAGCATTAGAAGCAGGCCCTCCACCACACTCTATTTTTTCTGGTATTCTGTGCTTTAAATTTTCCTTTGGATATTCATTCATTGGTAAAGTAGTATCGTAGGTGGCATGCCCAATACATATAAATTTCATTTTCTCACCTCGTATTTTATTATATCAAATGAGATTCTATTTTTTTAAAATCATATACCGATTCTGTCAATCGATTTACACTAATTAGCTTTACACATATTATATAGATCGGAAGAGCACA
>CAJUJA010000018.1:2733-10386 GCA_910586635.1 uncultured Bacilli bacterium
AAAAGTAAAACCTAAATGACTTTATCTTTATTTAAAATTGCAGATTGGGCAGCAGCTAGCCTTGCTACTGGAATACGATATGGAGACGCTGAAACATAAGTAAGACCTAATCTGTGACATAAATCAATGGATTTTGGATCTCCTCCGTGTTCTCCACAAATACCAAGTTTAATATCTGACCTTGATTTTCTTCCAAGATTGGTAGCATTTTCAATCAATTTACCTACTCCTTCCTGATCAATAGTTGTAAATGGATCGAAAGAAAATATGTTTTTGTCATAATAATCTTTTAAAAATTTAGCAGCATCATCTCTCGAAAATCCATAAGTTAGCTGGGTTAAATCATTAGTACCAAAACTAAAGAATTCAACCTCTTTTGCGATTTCATCAGCAATCATAGTAGCCCTTGGTATTTCAATCATCGTTCCAATTTTATACTTTAACTCACTATTATTCTTTTTTATAATTGTATCTGCTGTATTACAGATAATATTCTTTACATATTTCAACTCATTGATATCTCCAATTAATGGAATCATAATCTCTGGTTTTACATCAATTCCTTTTTGAGTAGTACTAATAGCAGCCTCTATAATAGCTGTTGTTTGCATGATAGCAATTTCTGGATATGTAATATCTAGTCTACATCCTCTATGACCCATCATTGGATTCATCTCTTTTAGTGAATTGATTCTATTTTTTAATTCCTCGAAACTAATACCTAAGGCATTGGCTAAAATATTAATATCATTATTGGTTTTTGGTAAGAATTCATGAAGTGGTGGATCTAAAAGTCTTATCGTAACTTCGTATCCAGACATCGCTTCAAATAAGGATTCAAAGTCACTTTTTTGATATGGTAGAATTTCGTTTAGTGCTTGTTCTCTTTCCTCTTCGTTATTTGCACAAATCATTTTTCTAAAACTAAAAATTCGAACGGGGTCAAAAAACATATGTTCAGTACGACAAATTCCAATCCCTTCTGCACCAAATTTTCGTGCCTGTAAAGCGTCTTTTTGAGTATCGGCGTTTGTTCTAACACCCAGTTTACGTACCTCATCTGCCCAATTCATAAAGGTTTTAAAATCGCCTGATATTTCAGCATCCACTGTTTTTAATTGTTCTCCATAAACACTTCCAGTAGAGCCATCTAAACTCATATAATCCCCTTCATGATAAATGGTTCCATCTTTTGCTTTTAATGTTTTATTAGCCTCATCAATTACAATATCTCCACATCCAGATACGCAACAAGTTCCCATTCCCCTAGCTACAACAGCTGCATGAGAAGTCATTCCACCTCTAACGGTTAATACTCCATGAGCAACTGTCATTCCTTCGATATCTTCAGGAGAGGTTTCTAGTCGAACTAATAGAATGTCCTTTTCTCCTTCTTCATGAGCTTTTTTGGCATCATTTGCTGTAAAATAAATCTTTCCAGTTGCTGCTCCAGGAGAGGCTGCTAAGCCATGAGCTACTTCTTTTTTTCTTGCTAACTCTTCTTGATCAAAGGTTGGATGAAGAAGTTGATCTAGTCCTTTTGCATCTACCCTTAATAATGCTTCCTCTTTTGTAAGTTGTCCTTCTTCCACTAAATCCACTGCAATCTTAATCGCTGCTTTTGCGGTTCTTTTTCCATTTCTTGTTTGTAACATAAATAATTTGCCATCTTCAATTGTAAATTCCATATCTTGCATATCTTTATAATGATTTTCTAAAATGCTACAGATTCTTTCGAATTCCTCATAACAAGTAGGCATTACTTCTTTTAAAGTATCAATACTTTTTGGTGTTCTGATTCCTGCTACTACATCCTCACCTTGGGCATTCATTAAATACTCCCCAAATAATTCCTTTTCTCCAGTTGCTGGATTTCTGGTAAAGGCAACTCCTGTTCCTGATGTGTTTCCTTTGTTTCCATATACCATTTCTTGAACATTTACGGCTGTTCCCCAACTATCAGGAATTTCATTTAACTTTCGGTAAGTAATCGCTCTATCATTATTCCAACTTTTGAAAACTGCTTTTACAGCTTCTATCAATTGAATTTTTGGATTTTGTGGAAATGGGGTTTTAGCATTTTTTAAATATTGTTGTTTATAAATCTCTACGATTTCTTGTAAATCCTCAGTAGTCAAGTCTGTATCTGATTCAATCTGTTTTTGTTCCTTTATTTGATCAAATAGGTAATCAAAATCACTTTTTGGAAATCCCATTACCACATCTGCAAACATTCCTATAAATCTTCGATAAGAATCATAAACGAAACGTGGATTATTCGTAATCTCACTAAATCCCTTAGCCACTTCATCATTCATTCCTAAATTTAATATGGTATCCATCATTCCTGGCATAGAGGCCCTAGCCCCACTTCTCACGGATACTAATAACGGATTATTTGGGTTTCCAAATTCTTTTTCTGTTTCTTTTTCTAATTCTTCTAATTTTTCATTTATTTGTATCATGATTTCATCACTTAATGTCTTTTCATTCAAATAATAATCACTACAAGCTTCCGTTGTAACGGTAAATCCTCTTGGAACAGGTAGTCCAATTTGAGTCATCTCTGCTAAATTGGCCCCCTTTCCTCCTAGAATTTCTTTCATATCTTTATTTCCTTCATGGAACGAATATACATATTTCATCTTACTATCTCTCCTACCTCTTCTTTCCTTTTTTGATCATAACATTTAGCACATAAAGCATCATAACACACATCATCTTTTCCATCGATTGCTACCTGTTCTCCTGAAAATGTAACTTTTCCTTTTGTTTTTCTTACATTAAAAATAGTCTTTTTACCACAATCACAAATTGCTTTCAACTCCTCTATTTTATGTGCAATTTCTAGTAGCCTAGAGGCTCCACGAAATCCTTTTGTTTGAAAGTCTGTTCTTAGACCATAACAAATTACTGGAATATCTTTTTTTATTACTATTTGCATGAGTTGATCTACTTGTGAAGGTTTTAAAAATTGGGCTTCATCTATAAAAATACATGAAATAGAATCTAACCTACCCTCTAGTTCTTGATAGATATCTTCCTCCTCTTCTATTAAATAATCTACCCTCCTTTTTAAACCGATTCTCGATACTAGGTATTTATCTCCTTTTGTATCTATCTTTGGTTTCATAACAAAAACCCCCATACCTTTTTGTTCATAATTAAAAGCTGCTTGTAATAACAGAGCAGTCTTTCCAGAGTTCATGGTTCCATACCTAAAATATAATTTCGCCAAGTTATCACTTCCCTATTATATTTAGTATATTAAAATTAAGTATAATTGACAAGTGTTTTTAGGCGTTTAATTACCTTTTTTTCTATTCTTGATATATAAGATTGACTAATTCCTAATTTTTTGGCTACTTCTTTTTGTGTCAATTCTTTTTGTCCTAAAAGCCCATATCTTAATATAATAATATCACGGTCTCTTGGATTTAATCTCATTACCTCGTTAATCATTAATTTCTTATCTTGATCTTCCTCAATTCCACGCGTAACAATATCTTTATCTGTTCCTAATACATCTTCTAAGTGAAGCTCATTTCCCTCTGAGTCATAGGATAGAGAAGCATCAATACTCACTTCCGTTTTTAATCGTTTCGTTTTTCTTAAAAACATCAAAATTTCATTATCAATACAGCGAGATGCATAAGTAGCTAGTTTTATATTTTTATCCTTTGAAAATGTATTAATTCCTTTAATTAAACCGATAGTCCCTATACTTACTAAATCTTCTAAATCAATATTCGTATTTTCATACTTTTTAGCAAGAAAAACGACTAGTCTTAAATTATGTTCAATTAAAATATCTCTCGCTTTCATATCTCCGTCTTCAAATAAAGATAAATAAAAAGCCTCTTTTTCACGAGAAAGTGGTTCTGGTAAGATATCAGTTGCTCCTACATAAAAAACACTTCCTACTTTTGTTAATAATCTTTTAACAAATTCAATGATACGCATCATAATAATTCCTCCTTAAATTTATTTGGTAATATACAATCACTATCATCTAACTTAAATTCTTTATTGCTTTTTCCTATTAAACAATTTAAAAATTCTTTATTTTCTATCACTACTTTATCTGGTTTCATGCATTTTATTATTCCTTTGTTTCCAATCGTTTCATAAGGAACTAATATCGCTTGATCGATTAAGGGTTGAAACCTCTTATCATTTGTAATAATTACAGGTCTTTTTTTATATGGATCTTTTAAAGTATTTCCTGTATCTAAATATCCTGTTAATTGATATTTTTTATCTTTGATATAAATATCTACTAAATAATAATTAGATTGATTTTCTTTTCTTTGTTTTTTTTCTTTTATATAAAGATATAAAAGAATTGGACTTAGGATAAACATTACAATAAAATTGATACTCAAACCATCAGAGAAAAAAACTAATCCCTCATTTTTATAAGAAAAGGTGTAATTTAGAAAATACATAATTCCTCCTAAAAAAATACTTAATATATAGAAATAAAGATAAGTTTTTAGGAAGTTCTTTTCACCAAATGATACTAAAATCATCACTATACTAATGATTATTTTTAGTAAAAACAAAGATATCGTATTGAGGGGAATAAATAAAAAGAAAATACTAACTCCACCAATCCCGCTTCCTAGGATTAATCTTATGCATTTCGTTCTTTTCTTTAAAAGATATTTTACTCCAAAGAGTAATAGAAAATCAAAGAAAATATTAATAAAAATGACTAAATCTAAGTATATTTTCATGATATCACCACCATCACTATAGCAAGAAAAAAACGACTTAATTGTCGTTTTATATTAAACTATTTTACGATATTATATTTTTTTCTTTTTAAAAAATAGTTTACAGATATAACCTAAGAAAATAGCCATTATAATCACATATATCCAGCTTAAAATGGTAGTTATCATTCCACTTGAATATTTTCCAATAATCCCTAATATTCCAGATGGAACATATTTCCCAATTAAGGCAGAAACATCAGGAAGACCGATATTATTTTTTATAAAGGTTAAAATTCTAAGTAAGATATCAAAAATAGCAATAAAGAAGACAAAAGATGAAAATCTTTTAAAGAACATAACTACCAAAACCAATAAAATAATAAATACTACTAAATCAATATACACAAATACACCTTCTTTATTTTATGAATATATCATAGCATAAAAGTTCCAAAACTTCTACCTATTTTTAATTTTTATAGGTTGTTGCTGTTGATCCCATGATTCATATATATCCCCATTTGGTGCCATAGACAGATCAAAACATCTTTTTGGAGATACATGCCATTTTTTTAAAATTTCTTTCGGATCCTTATACTCTTTCATTGAAATGTTGATGTTTTTATCTAAACTATGTGCCAGGTGTAGTTCGTATCCAGAGGTTGAATAAATAGGTTTAGATATGGTGAAGCCCACCATATCTAAGTATGCTAGCATACTTGTGATTTCTTCTTCGTCAATTGTTTCTACTTGACCTATTGTATTTTCAAAATTTTCTTCTTGATGTAGGGTCTGAAATAATACATCGTGATATCCTAGTTCCTGAGCGAATTTAATATAGTCAATCATTTTATCTTTGGTATCTATCCCACCTTTAAAACAAGTACAACATAGAATGCTTTTTTTATATCTGAATTCATTTATATCTGCTAATTCGTCTGCTGTTAATATGGTGTGTTTTTCATCCCCAAAAATAGCTCTATTTTCATCATCATCAATAGCATGGCGACTCATATATAATTTATATTCTGTTATTAAAGATTTATAGTCTGAAACAGATAAAGATCCATTAGTGATAACACTAAATTTATTGGAAGAATAACCCTTCATAACCTTTTGTTTTAATCTCTTTAAATCATCTAATAACAAAGTTGGCTCTCCTCCACCGATTACAATATTATTAATATTATCATAGACTACTTTTAAATTTTTTATAATATTATCATAGTTATATTTTTGTTTTTCTAATCCTAGATTACGACAAAACTTACATTTCATATTACAAATTCGTTTTAACTCTACATATAGATTTGTTTGAAAGGTTATTTCACTATTTGACATTCGGGATCTACTATGATTATCCCAATTATGAATAGTAATCGGAATTTGAACCTCATCTATATTACATTCTCTACTAAATAAACCACTAATTTTTCTATCTTTATCCCCTAGTTCTTCAATTATATTAATATCAAATGGTAACTGTAGTCTTTTAAAGTTACATTCTTCAAAATAAAATTGTAATAATAATTTGGGTGGCAAATATGATAAATCTAGCTTATCAAAACTCTTATCTGTAATCTCTCCTAAAAAGAATTGTTCTTCTTCTATTATATTTTTTAGGTATGGCTTCATCATGTTATAAAATCTCTTTAAGTATCCCTGTTTATCATACTCTATTATCTTTTTTGCGTACTCCACTCTATCATCATAATCTTTTGCAGTATAAAACTGATCTCTAGTAACACTTAAATACTCCTTTATTAATTCCATTATTTTTCCTGAAGATACTTTGAAATCTGGATTTTTTCTAAGAAATTCAATATCGATATCAATATAATCCCAATATTCCCTTTCTTTCTTACTATAGGAAGTGGGAAGTGTAACTCCAAATAGTTTATTTTTCCCATAATTATAATATATATAATCGCAAAATTTAGGATTAGTAAAATCTATATTTAAGCCTGTATTTTTAAAATTGCATTCCTGAATCATCAATCTAAAAAAATCTGAATCCTCCAAATATGATAAGTCACAACCCTCAAAGTTGCAACCTGTTATATCTCTATATTGGTATTTTGGAATATCCTTTTCAAAATCATACACATAAAAGGTTTTCAAATCATCTGGATAAAACTTGATATTAGTCCCTCTAAAGTTTGTATTTTTAAAATTGGCTCCTACCCAAGCTTCTGGTTTAATATGAGATAGATCTAACTTCGATAAGTCAGCATCTGTAAAGTCATCTACTAGTCTTGTGGCTCCATCAAAAATCTGATTGATATTTTCATAAATCATAAAAAAAACACCCCTTTATAAAGTGGCATTATTATAACATAGTAATTACTATTTGTAAAGATTTTATTCTGCTAACTTTCAAAATAAGGATTATTTCTTTTTTCATATCCTAAAGTCGTGGAGTCTCCATGCCCATTATAAAGAATAATACTATCATCATATTTTTTTATCATTTCAATACTCTTTTTCATCTCCTGAATATCACCTGTTGGAAGATCACATCTACCAATACCATCCTTAAAAATAAAGTCTCCCACAAACATAGAATTAATCTCTTTAAAATAAAAACTAATAGAGTCACTAGAATGTCCAGGAGTTTTGATACAACTAAAGCAAAAGTCTCCAAGTGTATATTCTTGCTCTTGGGTATTACTCTTTTTAAATATTTTAACACCTCTTTTTGACAGAAAATGTCTTAATGCACCCACATGATCAAAATGAGAATGAGTAAGCAGTACCCCTAATACTTTACAGTCTCCTATTACTTCTTGAATCTTAGGATAATCATCTCCTGGATCAATTACTAAACAGGTTTTATTTTTTATTAAAACATAACAATTTTCTTCTAGAGAACCTACTACTATCGTTTTTATTTCCATATTATCACCAATTAAATACTATCATATTTTTTTTT
>CAJUJA010000018.1:10417-16719 GCA_910586635.1 uncultured Bacilli bacterium
ATAATTTACATCATACTATTCCTAATAATTAGAAAAACTCAACTATATGTTATTCTTTATATGTAGTTGATATTATTTTTTCAAGAAAAATAGGTTATTTTGAAACTACGACGACCGCACGGGCACCATAACTTGGCAAATTTTGGTTGTTACTACGTATCATAGCAACAAAGTCTATCTCAAAAACATTATTAATATTCAAATCTGTCGACATAGTCCAGTATCCATGATTTCCTCTATTCTCATACCAAGATTTATCATTCATTGTTCCACCATAACCAGTTGAGACTGCTAAATAATTGTACATCCATATAGGACATGATCCACTACTTTCTCTACACCCTAATTTTGCTGCCTCTTGAGCTGTTATCATTCTTGCCTTTGCAGTCCTCTCTTCTAAGGTATAACTATTTCTTGTACATATTATTTCAGTATTATTAATTTTACAACCTGTATTAGAATTTCCATCAAAACTTGTACTTCCCATGGTATACGTCTGATCATTAACATTGCTCCAACCTCTAGTCGTTTTCTCTAATGCCGGCAGTACTGTCATAGGTCCTTTTGTATTATCACTTTCTTTATTCCATTCTATATTATTTATTATATTCTTTTGAGATTGCATTGTTAGTGTTGGACCATTATCATTCATCACATGAAAGGTTACAATGTCTGTATCATTCACCTTATATTTAATAATATCTCCTGACTTACAGCTTCCACTTGTTTTACTTTTATAACACGTACTTTTCTTGCAAGTGTTCTCTTCTCCTGTTATACACTTTGTTGAATTTTCTGTACTGTAGGTATATCCAGACACATAGTTTCCTTGTTTTCTAATATCTGTTTTTTCATACAATTCATCAATCGCACCTTTTATATCTATTGACTTTAATCCTGACTGGGAATTATTATAGGAAACATTAGAACTTGATATCGTAATAGTTGCATAAACCCCTACTCCTGATATCAATATTCCTATTATTATTCCCAATACCATTTTATAGTTCCTTTTTAAAACTTCTTTCACTTCTACCACTCCATATAAATTTACCTCATGTTTACAGTATACCCCCCCCCCTGATGCTTTTGTCAACAAGAAGGTACTTTGGATAGTGGTAAATTACATATCTAGCTTACTATTTTCTACTAACGACATTTTAACTAAAAAAGGGATTAGCATTTCATGAATACTATCCCTAAAATTCTAAAAAACGGTTTCCCTAACGAACTTTTTACAGGTTATATATAACCCGTTCCTATTTCCATTTTATTCTTGTAAATATTGTCTAACTTACTTCTATTTTTTTGTTCTTTCTTATCCTTTTATTTGATTTAATATGTTCCCCAATAATTTCAGATACTTCTAGAATCGTAATAAAACTACTTTGATCCATTACTTGACATATTTTTTTTAATTCATATACTTCTATTCTTGTTAACACACAATACAAAACTTCCTTTTCTCCAGTAATTAGTCCTTTTCCTTTTAGTTTGGTTACTGTTCTACCAAGCCTTTTAAATATTTCATCTGCCATGTCTGTTCCTTTTTCTGTAATAATTAAGGCAGCTTTTTCTTGATCTAATCCTTCCGATACGAAATCAATTACTTTAAAGGTAATAAAATAAGTTAGGAGAGAGTATAATGCTCGATCAATTCCAAAAATTAATCCTGCTGCTAGATAGATAACTAAATTGAATAATAAAACCACTTGTCCAACAGATAAAGGGGTTCTTTTGCTGATTACTAAGGCTACTGATTCGGTCCCATCAATACATCCCCCGAAATGAATAACTAGCCCTACACCTATTCCTAAAATGGCACCCCCAAATACAGTTGCTAATAAAATTTGATGAGTTACCTCCTCTAATGAAGAAAAGTATGATAGTGCAACTGAAAATAATACCATAGAGTAAATAGCTCTTACTAAAAATCCAATTCCCATATTTCTATATCCAATATAAATAAAAGGAATATTTAGAAGTAAGACTAATAGAGAAAGAGGAATTTGAGTTAGATATAATGATAGAAATTCCAGTAACTCCTCCGTCCAAAATGGTATTGGGTATTAAAAAAGTTTCTAATGCATAGGCAGATAAAATAGCACCTAGTGTCAACATAATAAATGAAACTAAAACCTGATATTTTTTAGATTTTATTTTTTCCATATTCTTCCCTCTTTCTATTGATTGATAAAATTATTATACCATAAAAAGAACAAACCTTAAATTAAGATTTGTTTTAGTTTACATATCTATTTCATTTTCTACTGCTTCGAATTGTGAATTATATAGTTTGGCATAAAATCCCTTTTTCTTTAATAATTGTTCATGATTGCCTTGTTCTACAATATCTCCACCATCCATGACTAAAATTAAATCGGCATTTTTAATTGTTGAAAGCCTATGAGCAATAATGAAACTAGTTCTTCCTTCCATTAACTTATCCATTGCTTCCTGAATCAAAATTTCAGTTCTGGTATCTACACTACTAGTTGCTTCATCTAATATTAAAATCTTAGGATCTTTTAAAATTACTCTAGCAATGGTTAATAATTGTTTTTGGCCTCCAGATATATTATCAGCTTCCTCGTTTAAAATCATATTATAACCATCTGGTAGGGTTCTAATGAAGTGATCTACACTAGCTGTTTTACAGGCCTCTCTAATTTCATTATCGGTTGCATCTAACTTACCATATTTTATATTTTCTTTAATCGTTCCGTTAAATAACCAAGTATCTTGTAATACCATACCAAATAATTTTCTGATTTCATTTCTTTTAAAATCCGTTAAATCTTTTCCACCAATTAAAATTTTACCATGATTTAATTCATAAAATCTCATTAATAGTTTAACAATCGTTGTTTTCCCAGCACCAGTTGGTCCTACGATTGCAATTTTTTCACCATCTTTTATTTTGGCAGAAAAATCATGAATAATTGTTTTGTCTTTATTATAACCAAAACATACATTTTTAAATTCAATATCCCCTTCAATATTGTCTACCTTAACAGGATTTCTTTTATCCTTTACTTCCTCTTCTAAATGAAGAAACTCAAATACTCGCTCACTTGCTGCGATTGCTGATTGGACATTATTCATTACTTGAGCAAGTTGTGATATTTGTTGTGTAAAGGTTCTAACGTATTGGGTAAAAGATAAAATTTCCCCTACTTCTATTTTATCCTTTATTACCATATATCCACCTAGAATAGAAATAACAACATATCCTAAGTTTCCAATAAACTGCATAATTGGATGCATTGCAGTTGATAAAAACTGACTTTTCCATGCACTATGGTATAATGTTTGATTAATCGTATTAAACTTCTCAATCGCCTTTTCTTCCCCATTAAATGCTTTTACAATATCGTGTCCTCCATAAATTTCTTCTACATGTCCATTAATGTGACCTAAATATTCCTGTTGCATGGAAAAATATTTTTGACTTTTTTTGACTACTAGATTAAGAATAACCATACAAATTGGTACAATTAATATAGAGGCGACAGTCATAGAAATATTAATAGAAATCATCATAATTAAAATTCCTATTATTGTAGCAATACCAGAAATAATAGTAGTTATTGATTGATTTAGGGCCTGTGATAGTGTATCTATGTCATTGGTAACAATTGATAACACTTCTCCATGTGTCTTGCTATCAAAATATTTCATTGGTAATTTGTGAATTTTTTCGCTTAATTTATTTCTTAATTGATATGAAATTTTATTTGAAATACTACTCATAATAGTTCCTTGAATTGCCGAAAACAAGGCACTTACTATATATAAAATAATTAAAATAAGAGAGATTTTACCGATATAGTTAAAGTCGATTCCTCCTGTATTTGATATTTTTTTCATTAATCCACTGAAAATTTCTGTTGTAATATTACCAAGTATTTTAGGACCGATTATTGTAAAGATAGTAGATCCTATTGCAAATAGGGTAACTAAAATCATTCCTAATTTATAATTTTTTAAATAAGATAGCAACTCTTTTAAAGTGGCTTTAAAATTCTTTGCTTTTTCGGGAGCTCCTTTTCCCATTGGTCCATGTGGTCTAGGCATTTTCTAACTCCTCCTTACTTAGTTGGGATAGGGCTATTTCTTGATATATTTTACACTTTTTCATGAGTTCTTTGTGGTTCCCCATCCCTACAATATTACCCTCATCTAATACTACAATTTTATCAGCATTCATAATAGTAGAAATTCTTTGTGCAACTATTAATACTGTTTTATCCTTTGTAACTTTTGATAATTCTTTACGAAGTTTTGCATCTGTTTTAAAGTCAAGTGCTGAAAAAGAATCATCAAACACATAAATATCTGGATTTTTGGCAATGGCACGAGCAATCGATAATCTTTGCTTTTGGCCTCCTGAGACATTAGAACCACCTTGAGCAATCTCATAGTTTTCTTTTCCGTCTAATTTTGATACAAATTCCTTTGATTGAGAAATAGCTAATGCTTGATCAATATCTTTATCTTTGATATTAGAATTTCCATATCTAATATTATCTTTAATAGTTCCTGTGAATAGTATTCCTTTTTGAGGAACAAATCCTATTTTTTCACGTAGGGATTCAATATTTACATCCTTAATATTCACACCATCGATCAGTAATTCTCCTGCTGTTACATCATAGAATCTAGGAATTAAATTAATAATTGTTGACTTTCCAGATCCCGTTGAACCAATAAAGGCTGTAACTTCTCCTGGGTTTGCCACTAAATTAATATCAGTAACGACATCATAGTCAGCATCTGGATACCTGAAAGAAACATTTTTAAATTCGACTAATCCTTTTTTATCATCATTAAAATCTACCATTTTTTCTTTATTATAAATTGTATCCTTCGTCTCAAGAACTTCAATAATTCTTTTAGCAGAAACATTGGCACGTGGTAACATAATAGACATCATTGAAATCATTAAAAAGGCCATAATGATTTGCATTGTATATTGGATATATGCCATAATATCTCCAACTTGCATATTTCCTGCATCTACTCCATAGGCACCTTTATATACAATTGCCAAACAAACAAAATTCATTACTAACATCATAATAGGCATCATAAAACTCATAGCTTTATTAATAAACAAGTTCACCTTAGTTAATTTATGATTGGCTTGTTCAAATCTTTCTACTTCATAATCTTCATTAGAAAATGCTCTAATTACTGGTAGCCCTGATAAAATCTCTCTTGTCACTAAGTTTAGTTTGTCAATTAACTTTTGAACAACATTAAATTTTGGCATTGCGATTAAAAATAAAGTGAGCATAACAAATAGGACTGCTACTACTGCAACGCCGATAATATAAGTCATAGAGGAATTTGTATTCATAGCTTTTACTACTCCACCAACACCAATAATTGGTGCATAAAATACAACTCTAAGTAAGAATACTACTACCATTTGAACTTGTTGAATATCATTTGTAGTTCTGGTAATTAAGGAAGATTGACCAAATGTTTTTATTTCACTTTTTGAAAATCCTACTACTTTTTTAAATACTTTACGTCTTAATGTTTTAGCTAATTTGGCTGCCATTCTAGAACCGATTAATACAATGATAATTCCATCTATCATCGCTGCTAGAGCAATTCCTACCATAATAAGTCCTGTTTTAAAGATATAGGATGTTTGTATTTTATCTGTATCGATACCAATTCTTTGATATTCCTCTTTCACATAACTAACAGCAGCCTGATCTATGATAGTCTCTGGAATTTCTTTTAATTTTTTATTGATATTCTCTAGCATTTGTTCCTTCTGCGTAGGACCCATATAAGATAAAGCAGTATAGATATCCATGTTATTTGGAATATCAAATGAAATTGAATTTTTATCTTGACTTTTTTCAGACTGTTCTAAAAATCGAATTACAGTCATTGGTTTAGCTAAAATATCATTTACTTTATCTTGATTAGAATTTTTCTTTAATTGATAAATATTCTCATTTTTATAAGAACTATCTTTTTCATAACTAGATAAAATAAATTTTTTATCTTCTTCATCTGTAAATAGTAATATTTTATGAAGGTTAGTTTCCCCTATTTTCTCTATCGCTGCATTACTAATTCCGCCTTGTTGAACCCCTATATTAATAATATTAGAAGTATAATCTGGTAAAGTTAAATCTAACATTGCCTGAATGGCTAATAACAAAATAATCGATAATACTGATACAATAGAACTTTTTAAATATTTAAATACTTTTATCATAAAATCTCCTCCTTTTTATAAATACCATAACATAAAATGTCTAACTTTTTCATATATA
>CAJUJA010000018.1:16729-20396 GCA_910586635.1 uncultured Bacilli bacterium
TATATCTCTCTATTTTTACCATCCTTTTTATATTTTAATGCAAGAGCTAGTGAAGAAAATAAGTTCTGCATAAAAATATGAAAAATAAATTCGTGATTGAAGTCTCTACTGTTTTCTAACTGAATTAAACTTTCTATCTCAGTATATAAAATATGCCCAGAATTTTTAAAGTGCTCCTTATTCAAGTTAAAAAACATAAAAACATTTTTAAAAAATCCAATATATTGAAAGGCTTCAATTTTTTTTATCATATCATCATATATAGAAATAAATGTTTTTTCTAAATTTCCTTTATGCAATACTAAATGTTTTTTTACAATCTTATTTAATCTATCGTTATGTAGTTGTACTAAATATAAAAACAAGTCATCTTTATCCTTAAAATACATGTAAAAACTACCTCTAGATATTTTTGCACCTTTAATAATTTTATTAATCGAAACATTTGGGTATAGAGTATCGGAAAATTCTTTCATTGCTGTATCGATTAACTTTTCTTTTTTTTCTTTTCCTAAATTATAAAAAGTTTTACTTGGCATAACACGATTTCTCCCACAGTACATATGACATGTTGTCATACGCTAGTTCATTGTACTACAATCCCTTGTTTTATGTCAATAAAAAAACTAGTTAAATCTAGTTTTTTAATCAATCATGGTAGCCTGTACGGAATTCGAATCCGTGAATGTCACCTTGAGAGGGTGATGTGTTAAGCCGCTTCACCAACAGGCCAAATGAATAGTGCTTTTTTAAGACACTATTATAATAACATAAAGTGATATTTAATACAATATAAATATATGTAAAATTTCTTTAGAATAGATTATCACTTTTAATGAAACTAGTTATTTATATAAGAATTATATAAATAAACTCTTTTTTTAATTCTTTCTTTTCCTAATATTTTCATAATTGAAAATAAATCCGGTGATTTGGTTCTTCCTGTCAACATTACTCTAATTGCTTCACAAATATCTCCAACGTGTCCTCGATACTTTTCTGGTGATTTCTTATATTCTTTTGGACTTGAAGCATATCCTTTTTGTACTGAAAATTCTTTAATACCTTGAAACCATTCTTCATTACTACAATCTAAGTTTAAATTATCTAAATATTCCAAAATTAACTGAACATTGTATTCTTTATCACCATCATATTTTGAATAATTTTCTTTAATGAATAACTCATCAATTGCATAGGAAAATTCCTCTTTTACATCACTGTACTTAGATATGTCCTTACGTGGTCTAGGTCCATCCTTTTCAATACTTAAAAATGCTATCATATCCTTTTTATTTTTAAGCAATAACTCATAATATTCTGAATCGAATTTTTTTGTATATGTTAAGGTTTCTTCATAAACTTCTGTCCCACTTTTATGAGAAAAATATGTTTTGCAAAGATTAGTTAATTTACTTTCATCAAAGGATGTTCCACCAACTGCTTGTTTTTCAAATGAAAAAGTAAAATCACTAATTTTTTTATCACTATGATTTAAATACCATTCTTCAAAGTTTGTATTAGCAATAGTAGCTAGATATAGGTGCAAAGCCTTAATGGGAATTCCTTGCTCTTCATAATATTTAGCTCCTGCCCATGGGTCCTTTCTTTTAGATAACTTTCGAATAGTTCCTGTTTCCTGATCCTTTATTGTGAGTGGAGCTATATGTGCATATTTTGGAGGAGTAAATTCCAATACTTCAAATAATTGAATATGAAGCGGTAAGCTTGATACCCATTCATCTCCTCTAATTACATGAGTCGTATGCATTAAGTGATCATCAATTACATGGGCTAAATGGTAAGTTGGAGTCCCATCCTTTTTTAATAGAACTGTATCCATATCATGTTCCCTAAACTTCAACTTTCCTTTGATACAATCCTCTATTTCAATTTGCTTATTCGCATCTCCTGGAGACTTTAATCTAATTACATACTCTTCATGATTTGCTAGTTTTTGCTTAATCTCTTCTAATGACAAATCTCTATCTACTGCATAAACTCCATAAATTCCAATTTTAGTTTTTATTAAAGTTTGCTCTTCTTTTACTTGATTTAGTTCCTCTTCTGTCATAAAACATGGATAGGCAAGATTACGAATAATTAATTCCTTTACATAAGTTTGATAAATTTCTGTACGCTTACTTTGTTGATAAGGACCATATTCCCCTTCAAAATGGTATCCTTCTGTTGGCAGAATTTGAAATCCTTTTAAAACACTTGTAATATTGTCAATACCACCTTCCACAGCTCTTTTTTGGTCAGTATCTTCAATTCTTAAATAAAAAGAGCCATTACTTTGTCTTGCATATACCATATCACAAAATGCAGAAAATAAGTTTCCTAAATGAACACTTCCAGTTGGACTTGGTCCATATCTAGTTACCATAGCATCTTTATTTAATTTTCTTTCTGGATACATATTTTCATAAACATCTCTTGTTTTAGAAATGTTAGGAAACAAAAGCTCTGCCAACTCTACTCTTTCTTCTTTATTCATAAATACACGCTCCTGTATTAATTATTTAAATGGCTGCCCTAGTTAGATTCGAACTAACGCATCGTGCGGTCAGAGCGCACTGCCTTACCACTTGGCTATAGGGCAATCTATACAATTAATATTTTATAACATTTTGAAAAAAAAATAAAGTGTTTTCTAAATATAACACTTTATCCAACCTTTTTTTTGGTTTTTGCTACTGCTGCATAGCTAGTAGGTTTTATTTTTTTCCTCACAACTTCTTTTTTTGTTTGCATAGATTCGGGAATCATTTCTGATGAATAATATTTTAATATTTTAGTATTACTATCAATACTATTTACTGTATTTCTTGCATTTATACTTTCCTCTGTTCCTATAAAACTTGGATGATTAGAGAAAAGGTCCATAACAATATAATCTTCTATCGGAAATTCTTTTTTTTCTTTAAGTTCAAATAAACTCATAAATTTTCTCGTTGATTCTTGTAATACCATAGTTTTACTTGATTCTTCAGAATTAAAAACTGACAATACTCCACCAAAATCTAGATTACTGTTATTTGATATTAATAATTGATTAAATTCCATAATCAAATCAAGTGTGATTTTTCCCTTTTTTAGTGGACAATTACTACTCAAACTAGAGTCAAGCTTCATACCATATAAAAATTGATAAAAAGAAAAAATATCTTGTAATGAGGTTTCTTCCTTTATTTTTAAATCATATTGAACTAATTTTGGTAGTTCTTCACCTTCATCTATGAAACTGAGTTTTTTATTACTTTTTGCAATGTCAACTCCATTGCTATAACCAATAAGTTGTTCCATACATCCATCACTCCTTTTTTGCTGACGTATTTTATATTATATCATCCTTTTTTGTCGAATTTTGTCGTTTTTTATCATATAAGTTATACTTTTCTCTATTTATAGTATATGTATTATAGTATATGTAATGAATACTTAAAATTCCCAAATTGATATAATTTTCGCTACACGTTTGCATATTATATCATAATTTTTAAATATAATCAAGAAAAACTCACTTCTTTGTAATTACTTTGTGATAGATTTTTTTTCTAAATACAACCTCTTTTATAAAAGAATTATTTAACAAAAAAATCCAAATAGTTACGTTTTCTTTTAAAAAAAAAAAAAAAAAAAAGTAACTTTTTTGTAGTTACCT
>CAJUJA010000019.1 GCA_910586635.1 uncultured Bacilli bacterium
GACTTATTGCTTTTTTTCTATATAATTGGTGTCACATCAATTGTAACGCTACAAAAAGGGAATTAAATAAGTAGAAATCTCCTTTTTTTATGTCGAAATTTATGATATACTGTTGATACTAAGGTGGTTGATAGAATGGACTTGATTCGATTAAAAAATGTTAAAAAACAGTACAAAAATGGTGTTACCGCAATACACGATATGAACTTATCCATAAAAAAAGGTTCTTTTGTCTTTGTAATAGGAGGATCAGGAAGTGGAAAGTCAACTTTGATCAAAATGCTATATCGTGAGGAAAAACCAACTAGTGGAAATATTGTAGTGGGTGGAGTAAATGTTGCAAAGTTAAGGAATAAAAAGGTTTATAAATTACGTAGAAAATTAGGAATTGTTTTTCAAGACTATCGCTTACTTCCAAAACTAACTGTGTTTGAAAATGTAGCTTTTGCAATGGAAGTATTGGGAGCCCATAAAAACGAGACTAGAGTAAAGACCTTAAAGGCAATTGAAATGGTTGGATTAAAAAATAAAGTCCATAATTATCCTGATCAATTGTCTGGTGGAGAACAACAACGTGTTGCAATCGCTAGAGCAATTGTCAATGACCCTAAATTATTATTATGTGATGAGCCAACAGGAAACTTAGATCCAGAAATGAGTATGGAAATAATGAAAGTGTTAGAAAATATTAATACGAAAAAGGGTACTACTATTTTAATGGTTACTCATGATAAAGATATTGTTAATAAAATGAAGAAGCAGGTTATTACTTTAAAGGACGGAAGACTTATCAATAATCAAGAGAAAGGAACATATGACGATGAAGATATTTAGAATGTTGGGCAGAGGTATAAGAGATGCCTTTAAAAGCGTATTTAGAAATTTCAGTTTATCTCTAGCTTCTATATCATGTATTACGATTACCTTAGTGATTGTAGCAGTCTCTATTATAGCGTCTTTTAACGTTGAAAATTTTACAAAAGAAATTGAAAGCGATTTAACGATTGTTGTATTTCTAGAAAATGATGCTACACAAGAAGATGCAGATAAGGTAACCCAAAAAATTAAAGAAATAAAAAATGTGGATTCTTATAAATTTCAGGGAAAAGAAGAAGTAAAAGAGGAAATGTCTAAAGAATCAGATGTTTTTAAATCCTTAATGGCGGAATGGAGTAAGGAAGATAACCCTTTAAAAGATACTTATCAAATAAAAGTTAAGGATGCAAAACAGATAGGGAAGACAGCAAAAACCATTAAAGAAATAGAAAAAGTTTCTTTAGTCCGATATGGAGAGGGAATGGTAGAAAAGTTAGTCAAGGCATTTTCATCGATAGAAAAAGTATCTTATGGGGTAGTTATTGCCTTAATATTAGTTACTATATTTTTAATTATTAATACGATTAAATTAACGATATTTTCAAGAAAAAGGGAAATTAGTATTATGAGATTAGTAGGTGCTAGTAATTTTTCTATTAAAACACCATTTATTATAGAAGGAATGTTTTTAGGATTAATTGGTTCTATTCTTCCCGTTGTATTAACGACTTTTGGATATTTGACCTTTTATAACCATTTTGGTGGATATCTATTTACTGAGTTAATAGAATTAATCAAACCAGAGCCGTTTATTTATCAGACTTCAGGAATTATTGTGATTATTGGAATTTTAGTTGGTATGATTGGTAGTGCAAGTGCAGTAAGGAAGTATTTAAAAGTATAATGAGTAAGAAATTAGTAAAAGTTATAAGTATAGTATCTTTAATATCTTTGGTAGCACTACCCAATAATATTAAAGCAAAAAGTATAAGGGACTTTGAAAATGAAGTGGCAAAATATACCTCTGAATTACAGGCTAAAAAGGATAAGATCGCTAAAAATGATGCTGAGGTTGCTCAAATCAAAAAGAAAATTTCAGAAATTAAAAATCAGATCAAGAATACAAAAGAAGAAATTTCTAGCCTAGAGGCTCAAATCAAAAAGAATAACGAGGAAATTGCTAAAAAGAAAGAGGAAAGTAAAAAAATTATGAAATACTTTCAAGTAATGAATGGAGAAAATTCTTATTTGGAATACGTATTTGGTTCAACTAGTATCACCGATATGATTTATAGAATATCTGTAGTCGAACAATTAACAGATTATAATCAAAAAATGGTAAAAGAGTTAACTGAATTAATAGAAACTAATAAAAGGCAAAAAAGTGAATTAGAGCAAAAGAGAAAAGAATTAGAAGGATTAGAAAAATCCCTTGTCGATCAAAAAGAAAGAATTGGTGCAGATACTGCTTCTATTAAAGCTGGGATGCCAGGAGTAGAGCAGCAAATTAAATCAGCAAAAGAACAAGTTGCATACTTTAAAAAATTAGGTTGTGGAGCAAACGAAGATGTAGCTGCTTGCTCCTATAGGAAACTACAAAGCAGTGGAGGATCGGGGGGAGCTTCCCTACCTAGTGTAAATGGATTTTATAGACCAATTGAATATGGATATATTGTTAGAGGGTATACGGGCTGTGGAACTTACTTAGGATTTGCAGGATGTACAGGTCATACAGGAATCGATATTGGAAGTTCTAACAAATCGATTAATGTTTATCCAATCGCTAGCGGAACTGTTTCAGCGACCTATCACGATCCAGCAGGTGCATTAGTTGTAAAAATAAGACATAACTACAATGGTAGATTTATTTATTCAACTTATGCTCATCAAAGAAATTTTGCAGTATCAACAAATCAGTATGTATCTCATACAACCTCTATTGGACAAATGGGTTCTACTGGAAACTCCTCAGGACCACATCTTCATTTAGAAGTATCAACCTGTGATTGGAAATCGGATGGAGGGGGCTGTACTTGGGAATCCTATGCCAAATATAATACTAGAAATCCTGCTAATTATGTGAGTTTTCCATCAAGATGGAGTAATCGATAGCATACAGGTAGAAGTTTAAAAAAATTAAGTATAAAACAAAAGAACCTCCTAATACTATTATTAGGAGGATTTTAAATGGAAGAAAAATTTGAATTATTAGAACAAGTATATCATGATGCATCTATGGGATCTTATACAATAGAAAAATTATTAGAACAGTTAAAGGAAAAAGATAATAAAATTAAGGCATATCTAGAAGAGGTATTGAAAGAATATCAACAATATCAAGAAGAAGCTGGAGAAATTTTAAAAGAGAATAATATAGAGCCAGATAATCCTGGATGGATGTCTAAAATGGGATCAGCAATGGGGATTAGTAAAGAAGTAAAGGAAGATAATAGTGACTCAGCAATAGCTGATATGATGATTAAGGGTGTATCTACAGGTTCTATTGAAATTGAAAAAAAATTAAAAGAGTATGAACAAGATATTGATAAGGAACATAAGAAATTGGCAAGAAATTATTTGAAATTTCAACAAAAAGCGATCCAACACTTAAAAGAATATTTATAACCAAGAGTAAATTCTCTTGATTTTTTATTTTGGTTCATGTAGTATAAGTAAATATGGTATTTACCATGAATTGGAAAATAGAAGTGAGATAAAAATATGGTAGAGCAAGTTAGTAGAAATAATAATTTAAAAATACCAAAGGAGATTGAAGTGGTAGTAAAAAATACCAATTCTATAGAAGATGAACTTTCATCCATAGAAGCCGTTGCAACAGCAAATGACCAAAAGTTCCAAAAGAATAGGATCAAAAAAAAATTAGAGGATTCTAATAAGGATACAGAGGTCATATCACAAATACCTACCAATGCCAATGACTTAATGGTAATAACAGTAGTGAAAAAATTAGGTGCTTATATTATTGCAGTAACAGAAAAATCACCAAAAAAATTTAGAGGAGTTTTTGTTGTAAGAATGCAGAATTACTGTCTAGATACTTTAGAAAATCTGTTAGAGGCAAACTTTATTAGAATGGATAGTTTAGAAAATAAAAATAAAAGAGCAGAGTTTCAAAAACAAGCCATCATAAAATTAAAATTATTAGGATATATTTCTATGTTAGCAGAAATATCTGGATGTATTTTAAAAAGACAATATAAGCAAATATCTATACAAGTAGCAGAATCAATTAATTTAATTACAGCTTGGAAAAAAAGTGATGATGCTAGATGGAATAATAAAAAATAGGATTTTAAGTCGAAAGACTTTTAATTAAGGGAAAAATCAATTTTTCCTGAATCCCACTGTTTGCGGCTCTTCGCCCGCGTCGTTAACTAAAATGGTAATAGTAACAACAACAATGTTAATAACCGAAATGGTGGGATTCGCGTCGATTCACTTTTGAAGAGATTCATAAGGAATCTAAAAAACGAATGTGAGAATTCTATTCTAAGTAGAATAGTACAGAATTTAAAGTGAAGGGATTTTTCTCTTTTCTAACCGCTTAAAGTGCGGTGGAAGAACTAGAACACTTACACTTTCCAACGAGAATTTCTTTTTGGATGTTATCAGAGGTGTTCTTTTATTTGGAGGATTATAAATGTTAGAGGATATATTTTCATTTGAAAATTTATATGAGGCACATAAGAATTGTAGAAAATCAAAACAGCATAAGGGAGAAGTTGTAAGATTTGAAGTTTCCCTAGCTACTAATTTAGAAAAGATAAGAAAAGGGATCGTTACACATAAATATAAAATGGGTAAATATAGAATGTTTCTAATTTATGAACCTAAAAAAAGAGTAATAGAAGCTCCCTGTTATCGAGATAGAATTGTTATCAGATGTTTTTGTGAACAGGTATTAAAACCTAAAATAGAGAAAAAACTTATTTATGATAATGCAGCATGTAGAAAGGGAAAGGGAACCCATTTTTCTATTAATCGATTAGAAAAATTTCTTAAAAGAGAGTACTTAAAAAGTCATAATAATAATAATATATACTTTTTAAAGTGTGATATTAGTAAATATTTTCCTAGTATTGATCATAGTATTTTACTTAATTTATTAAAAAAAATAGAGTTTAGTGATGAGGAAATAGAATTTATAGAATTATTAGTAAAAGCTGTGCCAAGTAAACAAGGGCTTCCACTAGGAAATCAGTCTAGTCAGTGGTTTGCCCTACTATATTTAAACAAGATAGATAGACTAATTAAGGAAAAGTTAAGAATTAAAGGTTATATTAGATATATGGATGATATGATTTTAATTAGTCGGGATAAAAACTATTTAAGATATTGCTTAGAACAAATTAAAAAGGTATGTAAGAATGAACTACATCTTTTATTAAATCAAAAAACGCAAATTGGTAAAGTGAAAGACGGAATTGACTTTTTAGGATATCGACATATATTAGATCAAAATGGAAAAGTAATTAGAAAGTTAAGGGCCAGTTCTAAGATAAGATTAAAAAGACATCTAAAGTTTTTAAAAAAATTAAGAGAAAGCGAAATAGTGGATGATCAATATGTTGATATAAGAAAAAATGCTTATTATGAGTATTTAAAGAATACTAAGGAAAGTAAAAATTTCAAAGAACAAGTAAAACAAGTGTCAAGTGATTAACGATTTTATTTCCAAAAGTTGGTATTAATGGTATATTATAAATGGTGATAAATATGGAATTAACTTTATTAGAAGAAGATCAAATTAAAGGAAATAATCGGTTAGAGATATTTGACAAAATAGGAACAAAGGCAGCAATAACAGACTATGCAATCGCATTAGGGGGATTGGTTGCTTCAAATTTTTTTACAAAAGGTGGAGAGAATCAGTTAGAATGCAGAACAGGATATTATTGGACTAAAACATGTGATGGGGATAATGACGCCCGCGTCGTTAACTATTATGGTAATAGGAGCCGCAGCGTTGTTGATCGCCGCTGTGGTGGGATTCGCGTCGCTTTACCGTACTCAGAAATCGCTTCAATCGCCTCGAACGAAGTGAGAGGGCCAGATGGAGTAGTGCAGTTAGAAGCCGGATACCTTCCAAAAAAAATAACTTCAAAACAATTACAAAAGGAACTAGAAAGAATCTATGATCGAAAAAAAAGATTTTTTCAGAAAGATACAACTTTAAAGAATATTAGTAAAAACTATACAGTAGATAGTAGAAATTATGATGAGTATTCAGAAAAATTTGATCCTGAGCAATTAGAAGAGGTCGAATTAACCAATGGAAAAAAGTATACAAGAGTAATTATAAAACCACGTTTTAATGAGAAAATGGTAACATTTTCAGATGGAGAAATTTATCAAGTAGGGGATGCTGTTTGGATAGAAAAATGTCCTGTTACATGGTATAGAGACTTAAAAACAGATACCGTTTTTAATAAGGACATCATTGTATCAGGAATACCATTTAATCATGAGAGAAATTATACAGGAAATTTTTCTAAAACAGATATGTATAAATATTTAAATACACATTTATTAAAGGATATGGAACTTATTTCTCCACAAATTAGTTATGATAGTACAAACACAGAAAAAATTGAGGATTCAGTAACAAAAGCGAAAAAGAAAAATCCTTTTGATTTTGACTTCAGTATGGTAGATGAGGAAGATATTATAAGGGGTGCTCTTGAGAGTGATGTTCCTATTTACTTACATGGTAGATCCAGTGAAGGAAAAAGTTCTAGAGTAAAACAATATGATCCAGATTGTGAGATTGTATATTTAGTATCAGCATCTATTGATTCAATTAATGGAAAAAGTGTGTATAATCAGGATACAGGAGAAATGATAGATATCCCTCCAACTTGGTATGAACGCCTAAAACAAAAGTGTGAAAATGAGCCAGATAAACTTCATATTGTATTCTTTGATGAATTAGCTAACGCAGACCGCTCGATTAGAAAAAGTATTTTTAATATCATTCTTGACAAAGAAATCAATGGAAAATGGAAACTTCCTTCAAACGCAAGGATCGTAGGGGCCGGAAATGAAATAGAAGACTCTAGTGTTGCAGAGGAACTACCAGCACCTTTATTTAATCGCTTTGCTCATGTATATATTCATACTTCAGTAGAGTCATGGCTTTCGTGGGCTATTACAGATAAAGGAGAATATGAACGCCTAGATTATAAAAAAGAGGAATTAAAATATAAAATCCATCCTGCTATTTACTCTTTTATAGCATACCGTGGGGAAGATGTATTAAGAAGTAAATATGATGGAAAAAGACCTAATGCTGATCCGAGAAAATGGGAACTAGCCTCTAAAATATTAGAAAAAACGAATCAACCAGAAATGATTCGTGCTTTGGTTGGAGAAGAGATTGCTAGTGAATTTATAGGTTTTTGTAGTCAAGAAGTCATTACTTTAGACGATGTATTAAACGATGATTATACAGACTATGATTTAGAAATGGATATGTCACAAAAGGCTGCTACGGTATTAGCTCTTTCAAATGTAGATATGGAAAATATGGAAAAGGTAAGGAACTTTACCATAAAGTTAGGACCTTCTTCTTGTGCACAATTTGAGAATCTATGGGCACATGGAGATGCAAATAGATTAGAGCAAATAGAACTCCTTCATATGAAAGATGCTGAAAAAGGGGGTGTACGAAGATGATGGATCATTCAAAACTGGAAATGTTAACAACCTATATGAAAGCAAATGTAGCACCTATTTTAGTTGAAAATATTTCTAAAGATGTATTTGTTGAACAGGCTGTAATTATTGAGGCAACAATTGATAAATCCCTTTTAAATGGACATTATGAAGGAATTGAGTATTTACCTCCTGAGTGGTTTTCTAAATTAAAGGAAAAAAAACTTTTAGTTATTAATCAGCTATCCAGTATTCCAAAATCGGATCAGAAAAAATTTATAGAACTTCTAAAATATAAAAAAATTAGTACCTTTGAATTACCAGAAAACTGTGTGATTGTTATTACCTGTGAGGACTCTAGGATGATAAATGAAGAAATATATTCATTAGTTGCTCATATAGGAGAACAAAATGGCAATTGATATTGATGATATTAAGAGAAGGTTATTAATTAAATATCCATCCTTCGGTAGCACGATGGCAAAGGTAAAATTTGTTGAAGACGATACTTGTTATTATAAAGGAAAACCTACGGCAGCAACCGATAATGATGCCACATATTTTCATCCGGATTTTATTAATAGTCTGAATAAAAATCAACAAGTTACTATTTTTGCACATGAAATTGCACATATCGTATTGGACCACATTGATAGAAGTGGGGGGAAAGATCCAGATATATGGAACGAAGCAACGGATGCTGTTATTAATGCTAATTTAAAAAAAGATGGATTAGAAATGGTTCCAGGTATGATTGATAGAGAGGATGCCCTTTATTATGATGAGGAGACATTATATGAAAAACTATATAATGAGAAAAAACAAAGTAAAGGTAGGAAGGGACAAAAACCCCATGCATCTCATGGAAAATGGAAAAATGCAGTAGATAATAGAAAAAAGAAAAATCAGAATTCTATGAATGAGAAGAATAAGGAAAATAAAAATCAAAGTTCTGCGAATGAGGAGAATAAAGAGAATAAGGAAAATTTTACAAACGCAAATGAGCTTTTTAAAAGTGCTCGAAAAGAAAGAGTAAATAATTTAAAAAAACTAAAGAAGCAGTTAATAGAAAAATCTATGCAGAGTCAATCGAAAGGAACTTCTCAAAACCGAAATATAAATAATATTGGAAATGCAACTAAATTAGTAGATTGGAGGATTTTGCTTGGAGATACATGCAAAATAGATGCTGATTGGACTTATCAAAATGCAACCATAGAATACGGAGTATTAACTCCACACATGGAGGATATAAAAACAGTAGAAGTGGAGATACTCTTAGATACAAGTGGCTCAGTAAATGAAAATATGTTAAGAAATTTTTTGAAAGAGTGCATGGGGATTTTAAAACAAGCTAATATTAAAATAGGTTGCTTTGATGATAGGTTTTATGGATTTCACACGATTCATTCAAGAGGACAATTGGAGGATGTTCGGTTAGAAGGTGGAGGAGGGACAGATTTTAATGTAGCTGTAAATGCCTTTACTAAAAATGCTGATTATAAAATTATTTTTACAGATGGTTTAGCAAAAATGCCGAATATGGAGGTAAACGCAATTTGGATTGTTTACGGTGGAAAGGTAATTAGCCCAAAAGGAGGAAGGGTAATTAATATTGATAATGAAGCATTAAGAAAATTGAATTGTGTACAAACATTTAATCATGAAGTTAGATATAGAGGTAAATAATACGCCAATTTTATCATTTAAAGGATTATCTTTAACTTTTCAATAATATATGTTTTTTAAGTCCTATATAATATAAAAATTCATTTTTCTTTTCTAAAGTAGTTTTCCTATTTCTGTGAATCCACATATTATTAATACTTATTTCATGATCCTTTTGCCTTCCTAAAAACATCCAACTCTTGCTAAATAAAGTTTGTCTACAAAATTATCAGGAAAAACTGGAAGAAGATAAAGAAAACGTGATATAATTCAAGAGAAATACTACTTGTTGATAAAGTATTTAACCGTTTTATTTAGCAAGAGTATTTAGTACGAGGGAGGTTTGAGAATGTCTGAAATATATTCGGATGCTGATGATTGCCTTGATTTAGCAAGGTATCTAAAGACACAAATGGGGAGAAAAATTAGTTTTTATGGAAGCACATATCAAGAGGTAATAAGTGGATCTTACTTTTCTGACTTTGAAAGTAAATGTTGTCACGTTTATGGAGAGGGCTTAGCATTTTATTATAAATTTTGTAAAGAGGGATTTTTAAGAATTGGAATTGGTTCGTTTCCGTTACATAATAATTCTGTAGGGGAGAAATTAGCAGCTTTAAGTAGTTTTTATGAAGCATTGAGTGAGCAATATGGAGAACCGACTTTTTTTTATACAATAAAGGATGATGATGAGGGTACTTTATCCTTACAATGGTCCTTTGCTAATAAAGAAGAGGATATCCAAAATTTAAGAAGCGGAAACTATTTTGACGATGGTGAAATAGATGAGCTGATTGTGATTGATGAACCAAGAACTCAAATGAATAGTTATGAATTAAACGATACTACAAAAAAATTTAATGCAAACAAAATTGGCATTCCTTGTGGTTTGATCGATTTAGTTAATGAAAATATAGATGATTTTGTTAAATATAAAACTGGAAAAGAAATTGGTATCCCAGAAGGAACAAAAATTGATGGTGTTTCTGTAACATCATTTCAAAAGAAAATATCTTTGAAATGAATAAAAAAATAATAATATTAATAGGTGGTTCAATATGGAGTCTAAATTAGATAGTTTATTAAAAATAACAAGGGAAAATTATAAAAGGTTATTAGAAGGATATGAAAGACAGGTTAAAAATAATTTTGGTTTATCAGCAGAAAAAAAGGATGATATAGATAAATTATTTTCTAAGACAGGCGAAAATATATTATCAGAATGTTTAGAAAGATATAGTTTTAATGTAACTAGAAATTTAGGAAAAAAAACTAATTATTCTGTTGAAATACCAGCCATTGCGAAGAAAGATTTATCAGGAGCAGAAAAACAATACTTGTTATTCCTATTTTTAAATAAAATGGAAGAGTATTGTTTTGATGAAGTGGGTTTTCAGGGTGCTTCTATTATTAAAAAATATTGCTCAACTAGTAAATTAGATCAGGATCTTATTATAGGAAAAAATCCAGATGTATTCTACTCTAGAGAATGTTACTTTTTGCATTTGAGTTTTTCTCCACATAGAACTTATTCAAAAAGAATGATTAAAAGTAATTAATAATAAGAATAAAGAAAGTTTTTATAAAAAGATCAATCATCATAGAAACATTACTAGTTACATGATATAATATAATAAAGTATTAGCAATTAAAGGAGTACATTAAAGTGAAGAGTATAGTATTATCTGGTAGTATGAAAGTAAAAGAGGAAATACTAAAAGTTGGGAAAGAATTAGAAAAAATGGATTTTGTGTATTACTTCCAGATGAGTATATAAAAAAACAACCGAAAAAATTGCCTCTAGACAACATTTTAATCGAATTATAGATCCTGAGAATGAAATTTTGTTAGTAGTAAATTCAAATCGAAATGGGATAGATAATTATATTGGAGCAAATTCATTTGCTGAAATAGCATTTGAATTTCAATTTAATAAGAATGTATATTTACTAAATGATATTTATGAGCCATTTAAAGATGAATTAATAGGTTGGAATATTAAAGTATTAAAAGGTGATTTATCCTGCTTAATAGATCAAGGAAATAAACATAATTAATTATAAATACAGTTATATGAAATAACTAGGAGGAAATCTTATGCTGATATATAAAAATACATTTGAAGATGAATCTGTAAAGGGGTATAATTACCCAATAGAAGATCAGTATTATGCGGAAGATACTATTGCAGTTATAGCAGATGGAATAACCAGGGATCCAGATGGAGTAACAGATATATCAGAGTATAGCTTTTTAGAGTTATTACAAAGATATCCTAGACCAAGTGGAGGAGAACTAGCAGCTAAAGAAATTATTCATACATTTAGAAATAGTAGTAGTCGTTCATTAAAAGAAAGATTGATTGAGTGTAATAGAGCAGTAAAAAAGTTGAATAATCAGTATATTAAAAAGTGTGATTACTTACAAAATGATTATTATGGGGCAGTAGCGTCTTGCTGTCAAATAAGGGATGAATGGTTAGAATATGCATATATTTGTGATTGTGGAATTATTGTCTATAATAGTAAAGGTAAAGTTAAATTTCAAACAGAAGATGACAAAAAAATTTATAGTGATCCCTATATCAATAAAATTAGAATTCCATGGGAAAAAAGTGAGGCTAGAGTAATTGTAAGAAAGGACTTTAGAAATAATGTAAATAACATTCGAGATGGAAGATGGAGCTATTACAGGAGAGTGTAATGCTGAAAGTTTTATTCGTTGTGGTAAGGTAAAATTAGATAGAGAAGATATTATTCTAACCTATAGTGATGGTTTTACAGACTTGTTACAGGAAGAAGAGTTTATCAGTCAAATTCTCCATTTTGAAAAAAGTGAGTTTGAACAATTTATAACAGAAATTTCAAAGAAAGATCCTAAAAAGTATGGAAGAGAAAAAACTTTAGTTATTATGAAAAAATAAAAATTTAGTGAAGTTAAGTAATATAACCTTACCTTTTTGTCTCTTTTATTATATATTGAATTCAACAACAAAAAGAGATAGTATTATAATAAAACTTATGTTATAATATTTACCAATACAAAGAAGGGATATTATGAGTGATATACAAACATCGTTTTATGAATCTATTTACTCTAACTTCAGACAATTAGACGAAAATGATTTAAATGTACAGAAAAAATATCAACAATATTTAGATAGATTGGTAGATGTTTTTTTAATGCTAGAATATAAAAAAGATAGAAAAAATAATGCTGTTTATACGATTGATCAAGTTCACATGTATTGTATGAGTTTCTTTTGGGAGGTAAGATCGCAATGTCAGAAACAACAATTACAAATACTAGCTAACAAAATCGCATATATTACCAAAAAAAAAGATGAAATTCCTTATTATCTTAAGAAAGTAGAAAAATTATATGAAACTTATCAATCCTTAGGAAAATGTAATGATGCAAAATTTTATAATGAAATTTTAAATAAACAACAAAATTTTTATCTTTCAAAAACAAAAAAGGAAATAATTATGGAATTAACAGATAGGTTTCCATTAACAGAAAAAGCAAAGCAAAGGTTAATTAATAGGGTTAAAATTCCAATTATTATAGATAGAATAAAAAAAGGAGAGTATGCTTCCTTTTGTAGTACGAAGGAAGAATTGAAGAAACAATTAAAAAAAATACACACAAGTCTTTCGAATAAAAGAGCTTTGAAAAAGACGTATTTTTTTTCAAAAGAGGATTATGAGTTTTTGGATAATCATTTTTTGATAGGAAACTTATCTAAGGATGTATTAGAAAAAAGGTTCCCGTTTTTTGATAAAGGAAAGATAAAGATGATAATAAATGTTTACTATCGTATATTGTTACCCTATCTAGATAATATTTCATTAGATAGAAAGGATATTCCTAGAGTTAATATTTCATTAAATTATAAACAGTTAAAACTTTATAATAAACGGCAGCTAGAACAAAATATAAAAGATTTGGAAAGTTCCCTATCTCCTAATCAAAAAGAAAAAATATTACAGGAACCAGATTTTAAAGAATTAGTAAAATTATTACCTTTGGTTAATCAATCTAAAATTTTTAAAATGGATACTTTTCTTAAAATAGCTTTAAATATCTCTAAAATAAAAGAATACTTACTGTTAAAAGAAGAAATGAATCTTAAGCTGATTTTAAATCAGTTACCAAAGGTGATAGAGCTAGCAGATGCTTACAGTCAATCTAATGGAAGAACGTGTGCTATTTTAGGAGAAACCCTTATTAGTAGAATAATTGAAGATAATGTCACTAGTTGTAAGCCAGAGGATTATCTAACGAGTTATTTAAAAATGTTAAATCAACCTTATAGTAAAATTCCACCTATTTGCGGAAAATTTCAAGAATATAGTTATGAAAGTGGTAATAACAGTGTAGATCGCTTATTGATTGGCAAAAATAGTTACAGAAGTTGTCTAGGACCTGCAGGAGCAGGAGAAAAGGCCTATGAACTGGCACTTTCCAGTGTAGATGCTGATGTGCTAATTATAAAAAAAGATAATAGTGAGTTTATAGGGAGAACTCTTTTATTTCGTCAAGGAAATTTCGTTATATTGGCACCCGTTATGGGAAGGAGAGGGCTTAATAAGATGCTATATGATGAGGAATTTTTGATGCAAATTGGAAATCAAATGATAGAAAAAGCAATATTACAACAAGATCGTTTAGATTACGTGTTTTTAACGAAATTTGGACTTCTGAAAAAGTTGGACTTTTTCTATTTAGCTGATACTAAATTAGGTAAAGGTTTGCCTCATTGTGATATAGAACCATTGGCATATCTTATAGCATCAAAGGAATTATTGAAAAATCCTGACAAGAAAGACTTCTTAAAGGAAGACATTTATCTAGATTTAGATGCAAAAGATCAAGTGCTTTATTTTAAAGAAAGACCTCCAGTAAATAAAAAAGAGGCTAACTATATCAAAGATATTCAAAAGATTAGAGGATTAAAAATGGATAATTCATCTAATGCTGAAATTAACATTTCGAAAGATGAAGATTATGATGAGGTTTATGTCGGACAAGATTGGTATATTGCAATAAAGGATAAAAAAATTGTTGAGACCTGTGTTTATAAAGTGGAAGATCCAAGGCAGGATGCAGAAATAACTATGATTGTTGATAATCTTGTGGAACAGGGAATGATGAATAGTTCAGGCGAATATGGAAAACATTCAAAAGTCAGGATGAAAGAGTATTCAAGTAATAATAATTTAACTTAATTTGAAATTAATCATGAATTCTGTAATCTTTTTCCTTGGATTGATACTAATAGAAGGAGTCCATAAGCAACTACATTGAATGTTAATTAGAACCTGTTAATGAGTATATTAATCAATAGTTTCCTATTACTGCAATAGGAATTATTAATGAAAAGATATTGCATTAGTAACTAAATAAGGTGTATAATAAATTCTGATTAGGAGGTTTAGTATGGGAAAAAAGTTAAATTCATTAACAAAATATCCAAAAGAAGGAGATCTATTTGGTATCAATCTTAAGTTTATAAAAATATTTAATATATATAGGGGATTTGATGAAAAAGGAGTATATAATCGAAACATAGGTCTTATAGAGGGAGAGGAACATTTAGATGATGGACTTACAATATGTGAATATATTGGAGATGGAATTTGTGTGGAATGCTTGACTGGAACAAAAATACAACTGTCATTCGAAATGAATCAATATGGATCAGAAAGAAGTTATAAAAATCATAAGGTTCAAATGGATCAAGATTGGATAGAAATGAAAGAGGAGTATGAAAGAATAAAAGAGGCTCCTTTATCATATTCAATAGAACTAAGAAATAAATCGATTTTTTCTAACCTTTACAGAATAGATGATGGCTTTAAATTTGAATTTGGAAAACAGGAGAAGAAAGAGACGGAAATACAATCAGAGATTTCTAAACTAGCAAAGAGCAGTTTGGATGTGATGGAAATATGCTTTAAGGAAATAAGTAAAGATGAGTATTCTATAGCTTATACAGATAATGTTATTTTTAAATATAAGAGCAAAAAAAATAATTAGTTTTTATTTCATCCGCTTACAATAAAATATAATATTTAAAATCTAAACTGAAGAGACTTATTCTTTAGTTTTTTAGTGATAGAAATGAAGAAAAATTATTTATTGTATTAAAAGATGTGATAAATAGATGAAATAACTGTATAAGTCTAGATTTCGAGTTAAAAAACTCTGGTTTTTAGGTTTTACTTCATTACCTTCAATATTAATATTAAATAGTTTAGGCTGTGTAAAATTACGTAAAGGTATGTAAAATATTTTACATATTAGTATTGAAAGTTTTACACTTGTGAGGTATATTATAGGTGTAAAACTTTAACCCAAGTAGGGTTATAATCAGAAAATATAAAATGTATGCTTAATAGAAATCTGTAAAAAGGAGATATGATGTATGTTGAACATAAAAAAGATTAGAATCTTTAAAATATTAGGTATAACGATATGTATTCTATCTATAACCGTAGGACTATGCTTCTTATGTAATAACATATTGATGAAAGAAAAGACTATGGCAAATGTAGAGACTATAGGTTACTATAATTCCAGAAGTAGTGATAGTTCTGCAGATTATAGACAAGTTTATTTAAGTGAATTGGAACCAACTGAAAAACGTATTGGGTATGGGGAATTAGTAAATGATGCTGATTTATCCGGGAATCCAATTACTATGTTAATTGAAGGGAACTATTTCTCTTTTAAAAAAGGAGTATTTGCTCATGCCAATTCAACCTTGGTTTACGATTTAACAGATTATAGTGATTATAACTACTTCGTTACATTTATAGGATTGAATAAAACATCGACTCAAGGCAATGGTGTAACTTATCATTTTTATACATCAAACAATAGAAATGAATGGACTGAATTTAAAGATCCGATTGTAAAAAAGCCTAAAGAGGCCGGAAGTTTTGTACAGATTCCTTTGGAAAACGTCAATTATTTGAAGTTAGTCGCAGACTCTAATGGATCAAATGCATCAGATCACTCTGTGTATGCTGATGCTAAATTGGTAACTGAAGTAAACGGGAATTTTATTTTAGATTCGATTGAAGATATAGATAAACAAATAAATAATATCTATAATGGTGGGGCAGCGATTAATGGCGAATTAGAATATAGTATTTTAAAAAGAGAACTTGTCAAAAGAGTAGGTCAATATACACTAAACTCTTTCTATAATGAAAGTGAAGATAATAAAGCCACTATAGACTGGCTTTTAAGTAACAAAGAGGTATTAAATTACTATATTTTAGGTGGAACCCCAGATGGAAATAGTTACTATAATTCTTTAACTCAATTATCTAGATTATATAAAAAATATAAAGAAGACTTTAAAATACAAGAAACTACGATATATGGTACAGTTTTAGGTGATTTATACACTCGTATGGCTATTGCTTTATCACTTACTCACTCCCAAAGAGTTGGTCTGTGGATGCAATCTAGTATAAAAGAGAATCAGTCGGATGCCGTAGTTCGTTATCAGATATTCAAAGAATTACATAAAAACAACAAGTTTAAGGCAACTGAAGCGATGAATATGACAAAATGGTTTGAGCAATATAATGTTGAAAATATGAGGTTTGTAATGAATTCTAATATCGATGATGAATCTATATTATGGTTAAACGAATATGTTCAAAGTAAAATTGATGAAAACCCAGGAAGAGCTTGGTCATATTTGACACCACATCCATATATTGCTTATGTTTGGCCAAACTATGCAAATCCAGTGTATTATGATGAGGAAAACTATGACTACTTTAATGAACTGTTTTCCGTTAAAGGAAAAAAGATGTATGATTATGGTATCACTCGTGGGACAAATGATCATAAGGTATATAAACAATGGATGAATTTCAGAAATAAATTTGGTACTGGAGCAGTCTGTGGAGGAATTTCTAAATCGGGTGCTGTTATTCGTGCAACCCATGGTATTGCTGCAACAGTGATTGGACAACCAGGACATGCAGCACTTCTATATTATACAGCCGATGCAGAAGGTAAAGGATATTGGAGACTTGATAATGATGTCAGTGGGTGGACTCTATCGGAAAAAGGTGAAAGAATGCTTCTAGGATGGGGTAATGGTAGCTATGCAAAAGGTTCTTATCAGGTTGTCTATATGGCCTTAGCACAAGAAGCTTTAAATGATTATGAAAACTTCGAAAAAGCAGAAAAACTCATAATGTTAGCAAGGACATTTGGCGACAATCCCACAAAACAAGAGGAACTACTTAGAAAAGCTTTAGAAGTTCAATCTATTAATTTGGATGCATGGCTTGATTTAATAACTCTTTATAATAATAGTGATAGTAAATCTGAAGGAGATTACTATGCTTTATCAGAAGAATTAGCAAATAGTTTAAAATATTTTCCACTTCCAATGTACAATTTAACTAACTTGATCAAACCTAAGATGGTAAGTGTTGAAAACTCATTCAAATTTACATTACTACAAACTAGAACTTTAAATCAGGCAAAAAGTACGCCAAACAATACTACAGACAGTTATACAGTTTATCAACCAGATTTGACTAGAATCGAGGCGAATTTCTTATTAGGAAAAGTTGATAGTTCTCTTGCTACATTCTCTTTTGATGGAGTTGACGCTGAAAAAATTGTTCTATCCGAACGCTTTAATGGAAGTGGAGTGCGCTTTGATTATAGCTTAGATGGAAAAAACACCTGGAACGAAGTATCATTCACTGGAGAAGAGGAACACAAATTACAATTGACCAAAGATCAAATTAATAATATCACCTCGGAAAATGATATCTATATCCATATTGTTGGAACAAGCTATGAAGAAAAAAATTTATATAAAATAGATATTACTGAAGGAAGTTTGCCTGCTGAATTGTTTGCAAATGACTTGGAAAACAGGGTGATAGGAGTCAATTTGAATACTGAATGGCGTTATAATGAAAATGATTTTTGGACTTCATACAACGTTGCTTCCCCTGACTTGACAGGAAATAAGACAGTCCAAGTAAGACAGGCGGCCACTGGTACAGCACTTGCAAGCTCCCCATCACCAATGTATACATTTACAAAAGATGATCAACCCAATACAAGAAAATACATCCCTGTATCTCATTTGACTATTGAGACAGTTTCCACAGAGGCGGTTAACAATGGTGGTGGTGCTGTAAAAGCCATTGATGGGAACTATAATACGAGATATCATTCTGCCTGGAATGGAACTGATACTGAACGTTTTATAATTATAAAACTTGATGAATCTGTTATTTTATCAGCAGTTGAGTTCGTCCCAGCGGGCGGAGGAAACGGTAAGATATACGATGGTACCGTTTATGGAAGTATGGATGGTAAGAATTGGGAAAGGTTATCGAGTTTGAAGAATCTAACATACACTAATCAGGCTAATACAGTAGACGATGCTATTATAAATACAAAAAGTTTTGAAATAACTGGGGAAAAAGAGGTTCAGTATGTTAAAATTGTGGCGGATCGTACTAATGGTAATTGGTTTGCAGCAAGAGCATTTAATCTTTATCAAGATTTAACTAAAAATCCACATCCTACTGCTGGAATTGCTTACAGTACTACAGAACTTACAAACGGCAAAGTTGTCGCAAGGCTTATAAACCCTAGCAGGGAAATAATTATTACAAATAATGAGGGATCCGATACCTATACATTTAGTGAAAATGGCGAGTTTACTTTCGAATTCAAAGATAAAAACGGTGTAACAGGATCCGCAACTGCTAAAGTTGATTGGATTGATAAGAATATACCTGATGCAAATATCGACTACAAATTAGATAGCAATCATAAATTGAGCATTTCTTTAGATGATATTAGTGAAGATGTATATCTGTTAGATAAGAATGACAAACCTATCAACTTTATTGAGGTTAAAAACAAAAAGGTGACAAGAGTCTCTTATTTGAATTCTGAAAATGAAATAACTAAAACTGTATATCTCGATGAAAATGGATGTATTACAAAAATCGTCTATATTAACACAAATAAAAATATCCCAGCAGTTGCAACCTATACCACTATAATAGCAAATGGAGCTGTAACCAGTGAAGAGTATTATGATGAGGTAGGAGGCAAAGTAGAAGTTTCCGATGCAGATAAGGAAGCATTAAGAGGGTTACAACAGGCTATAACAGATCCTCTTGAATATACATTTGAAAACAGTGGAAGTCATGAATTTAAATTACTTGACAAAGCTAAAAACATTGCCTATAAGAGTGTTAAAGTTGACTATGATGAGGATAATGATAGGATTATAGCAAGTGATATATCCTATGATATAACCCACTTAACTAATAAAGATGTTGTGGCTACCATCAAAGCATATGTATTCGAAGATGGGAAAAAGAAGAACGCAGCAATCACCTCAGGAGGGGATTCTTATACATTTAATACAAATGGAAAGTTTACATTCCAGTATAAAGGTAGTAATGATTCAGATGACGATGTAAAGAATCATACTGCTAAAGTTACTTGGATTGATAAGGTTGTTCCAACGGCTAAAGTTAAATACACTACAAGAGAAAATGGAGAAGTCATTGCAACTTTAGTCAACGAAAGTGAAAAGATAATTATAACCAATAATGGGTTCAGTAGGGAACGTAAATTCAATAAAAATGGAGAATTTACATTTATATTTGAAGATGAGGCTGGAAATGTAGGCAGAACTATTGCTAAAGTAAACTCTATACAAGAAAAAAAACCTAACAATTCATCTACTACTGGAGGCAATTCTTCTGTAAATCATTCTAAACCAAGTAAATCATCTAAGCCTAATAATAAACATAACCCTACTACTAGTAACAATCAAAGCTCAAATATAAGTGAATCTAGCGATAAAACAACTTCCGAGGAGACTACTAAATCTAATAATAAAGAATCTAAAAATGCAGTAGATAAAAAGAACGTCGTTAGAGATATCAATAACAAGAATAATATGACTGAAAATCAAAGGTCAACCCGAGAGGATAAAAAAATGGATAATATAATAATCAAAGTCGTCGTAGTATTTATGGTTATTACATTGGGAGTGTTAACAGTAGGCTTCTATTTTAAAAAGAAAAACTAGTGAAAATCTATAGTTAGATTTTACTAGTTTTTCTTTATTCAAATCTCAACCGCACCATTTTATTTATAATTTAATTCTATA
>CAJUJA010000020.1:0-3907 GCA_910586635.1 uncultured Bacilli bacterium
ATTAAGTAATTACATAAAAGAAATAAAGGCACTTTGTATTTATGAGAATATAGATCAAATAAAGAAAGAGTATTTTTCTACTAAAGATAATTTAGAAATAATAATAGAAATTATAGAAAGATTGGATCAACGATTAAAAGAAGAAAAAACAAAAAATAATATGTATGACTTTTCAGATATTAGTAGAATGGCAATAGAAGTAGTTACTCAAAATGAGGAAATAAAGGAAGAATTAAAGCATAGTTTTCAGGAAATTATGATTGATGAATATCAAGATACCAATGATATTCAGGAATATTTTATTTCCCTGATTAGTAATCATAATGTATATATGGTAGGAGATATCAAGCAATCAATTTATCGATTTAGAAACGCAAATCCTTATATATTTAAAAATAAATATGATACCTATATGCAAGCTAAGGAAGGATTAAAAATAGATTTATTAAAAAACTTTCGCTCAAGAAAAGAAGTACTGGAAGATATTAATATCATATTTAATAGTTTGATGAGTGATAATATAGGTGGGGCAGATTATAGAAAGAGTCATCAAATGATCTTTGGAAATCAAACTTATCAGGAAGAAGGGAAAACAAACCAAAATTATCATTTATCTATTCTTACCTATTTAGAAACTTCCGAGTTTTCTAATAGTGAGAAAGAAATTTTTATTATTGCAGAAGATATTAAAGAAAAGATAGATTCTAATTATCAGATCTTTGATAAAGATAGAAAAATTTTAAGAAAAATGGAATATAGTGATTGTGTAATTTTAATGGATAGAAGTACTGATTTTGATCAATACAAAAAAATATTTGAGTTTTTAAAAATTCCCCTTACTTTATATCAAGATGAAGAGTTAAAAGGTGATTATGATATCTTAGTGATTAGAAATTTATTAAAACTAATCAGGTGTATGGATCATGAAGAATATCACGAAGAATTTAAATATGCCTTTTTATCAGTTGGTAGGAGTTTCCTATTTAAAATAGGGGATGATCAATTATTTGAGTACCTAACGAAGAATACTTATAAGGAAAGTGTGATTTATAAAAAACTAGAAGAGGTATACCAATATTTTTATGAGTTGTCCTTAAAGATGTTTTTTATGAAGTTATGTGAAATTTTTGAGTATGAAGAAAAACTATTAGAAATAGGGAACATTGCAATAGCAAGAGTACGACTAGAATACTTTTATCATCTGTTAGATGAATTTTCAAAAAATGGGAAAGATTTAGATGATTTTATTGTTTATTTAGATACTATATTTGAAAAAGAACATAAGGTGAATTTTTCTCTTAATACAGCGAATGCCAATTCTGTAAAAATTATGACCATTCATAAATCAAAAGGATTGGAATTTCCAATTTGCTATTTCTCGGGATTTACTAAAGAATTCAGTTTTAAGGAATTTAATGATCCAATTTTATATAGTAGTCGATATGGTATTATCATTCCTTATTTTAATGAATACATAAAACCTACTATTTATAAGGCTTTATTAAAAATAGATATGAAAAAAGAAGAACTCAGTGAAAAAATCAGACTATTTTATGTGGCCTTAACAAGGGCAAAGGAAAATATGATTATAGTAATACCAGAAAAAGAAAAAGAACTTCCCAGCATAGAAAAAATAAAATCTTTTTATGATATGATTCAATTTATATATCCTGATATTTGCCAATATCATACTAGAAAAGACCCTAAATGCACCAGAGATTATATGATATCACTTAAGAAGAATGAACCTAATTTAAAGAGAAAAAATGATATAGAAATAGAAGAACCTGTTTTTCTATTGGAAGAAGAAAAGGAGGAAAAATTATCTAAAAATAGTACTCAGTTACTGAAAAAAGAAGATTTCCTTAAAATGAAGTATGGAATTTATATCCATAAAATACTGGAATTTTTAGATTTTAAAAATCCAGACTATCAAGGAATTGAGGATACAATGATACCAAAAATCAAAAGTTTTCTATCAAGTGATTTAATCAAAAATAATTTAGATGCTAAATTTTATCATGAATACGAGTTTATCTATAATAAAGATGGAAATAAAGTACATGGAATCATAGATTTAATGATAGAAACAGAAAGTGAAATTATAATTATAGATTATAAATTAAAAAATATAGAAGATATGGCTTATCAAAAACAATTAAAAGGATATCAAAATGTTATGGAAAATAGAACCAAAAAACGAGTTACTACTTATTTATACTCTATTTTGGACGAAAAATGGTATCCAATTGAACAATACTAATTTAGTATTGTTTTTTTAGAGGAAAAGGATAATAATCCATTGACAAAAGAGCAAGGGAAAGGGTATACTTAAAACATATAGTGAAGAGTAGAGTGAAAGGTAAAAAGGAAGAATTTATGAAATGGATAAGAAATAAAAACGAGAGAATGATACTAGTAGGAATATCTATTATTCTTATAATAGGAACAATTTTAATTATTATATTTTCTAATAGTAAAAAAGAAAATACAAGGAATATAGAGGAACTTGTTTCCCAAAATGAAGAAGCTGTTATATTTGTAGAAAATAGTGATTCTAAAAAGTGTAAGAATTGCAAGAAGATAAAAAAGTACTTAAATAAAAGTAAAATTGAGTATGTGCTGTATGATAAAAGAATACGCACAAATGATGAATATATAAAAATGTTACAATCTTTATCAATTAATCCTAGCAGTTTCCATTATCCTGCGATTATTTATGTGAAAAATGGAAAGGCATATGCTGATCTAATTAATATTAAGGATCCGAATAAGATAGATAAATTTATAAAAAAATACGATATAAAAAAGAGATAGTACATAGGTACTGTTATAACAAGATATTTTAGTGATGGAGTGAATATATATGAATAAACTATTATTTAAAAAAAGAACAATACTGATGTTGGGACTATTATTAGTAGCTGTAATAGGTGTGAGTTATGCATGGTTACAAGTAACTTTATACAGCAACTCTACTAGTACTGTACAAGTAGGAACTCTAAATTTGAAATTAGGAGAGACTCAAGAAGGAATTCAGTTAAAAAACGCAATTCCCATATCTGATGAAAAAGGATTAAAAACAGAGGAGTATACTTTCACGTTGACTAATGATGGGAATATTACAAGTGACTATACTGTTTATTTGGATGATGCAGAGCTGGCAGAAGGCCAAGTGAGATTATCAGATGATACAGTGAAATATCACCTAGTTAAAAATGGCGAAGAAAGATCTCCAGCCTTAGTGTCTACTTTAGGGAAAAATGCAAATCGAGTATTAGATAGTGGAAAATTAGAACCAGGGGCTACTAATACCTACACATTAAAAGTTTGGATTGATTATAATGCAGATAACTCCATTATGGGAAAAGTCTTTTCTACAAAAATAAGAGTAGAGGCAACACAGGAAAATGTAACCTCTGATAGTTCAGAAGAAATAGAATTAGATGTAAATAGTGAACCTCAAAGAATAGATTTAAAAGGAGAAGACGCTAATAAATTTATTTTTGATAGTAGTGATAAAGAAGTTGTAGATGTAGATGAAAATGGAACTATTACTCAAAAAGGAATAGGACAAGCAGTAATTTTAATTACAAATAAGGAAACTAGTGAAACCAGAAAGATTACGGTTTCCGTTACTAAAACTTTAACCATTACTTATCACAAAGACGATGGAATATCATTTATAGAAAAAGAAACCGATACTTGTAAATTAGAAGCTAAAGGACAAAAGAGTTGTCAAATAACTCTACCAAAAACAACAGTAAGTGACGGTTATACTTTAATAGGCTGGAATACGAGTGCTTCTGCTGACCAAGGAAAAGAGGAATTAGAAAAAATAGAAATCAGTGAGGATACGACATATTATGCAATTAGTTCTAAAAATGCCAGATCGGAAGAGCGTCGT
>CAJUJA010000020.1:3917-5644 GCA_910586635.1 uncultured Bacilli bacterium
CTAAAAATGCCGTTAAGTTTATTGCTAATTTTGATAAAAATGGGGTTGGTGTTGCTTCTATAAAACAAGCTAAGTTAAGTTGTAAGACGAAGCCAGATCAAGAAGAAACATGTGAAATTATCCTTCCTAAATTTTCTGTAAAGGAAGGCTATGAAGGGCTTGGATGGAGTACAGATAAAGATGCAACGGAAGGAATAGCCCCAGGACAAAAGGTACCATTAACACAGGATACTACATTCTATGCAATCACTAAGAAAAAAGCAGTTACATTTGAGGCGACTTTCTACAAAAATGGTGCCGCTAGTCAAACAAATGAAATAGGAGAGCCAGTAGATACTAATACAGTAACTAGAAGTTGTACTACGGAAGAGATTTATAATAATAAAGAAGAAAGCAAGAATATTCCTACCTGTGAGATTACATCACCTATTATAGAGGGAAGTGGAAATACACCCACTGTACTAGGATATGCAACAAATAAAGGGGCTACAGAAGCTATTTTAGGAGTGAATCAATCTATCCAGTTGTCTAAAAATATTACATATTATGCAGTAACTAGAAAAGATCCAGTTACAAGAACAGCAACATTTATTAAAAATGGTACAGGTGTAGAAACAATTGGTGGACAATCAGGTACAATTACTCAGGAATGTGAAATAAAAGCAAGTTATAATGGAAAGAAACAGGAGACATCTTGTGATGTGGTAGCACCAAGTATAGAAGTAAAAGAAGGGTATTCAAAGGTTGGATGGAATATCGATCCTAACGCAGAAATTGGTTTTGATAACATTACACTTAATAAAGATGAAACCCTATATTCAATTAGTAAGAAAAATGCAGTGACTTTAACAGCAAAATTTCATAAAAATGGAGCCGTTGCACAAGACGGGTCAACCGATGAAATCTATGAAAAAACTTGCGAATTACCAGAAGTATATAATGATCAAAAACAGGATACCTCGTGTAAAATAAAACTACCAGTAATAACAGCTAGTTCTAATACACCAACGGTAGTAGGCTATGTCCAAACTGCAACAGCAATTGTACCAATTGCTGGGGACGAAGTAACTATAACTGGTACCGAGGACTATTACGCAATTACTAAAAAGGAAGCAGAAGATGTAAATGTTACCTATCAATTAAATGGGGCTAGATATGTAACTTTAGATGGAAAAAGGTATACGAAAGACTTTTCAATATTAGTATGTCATAAACCAGAAACATGGAATGGTGAAAAACAAGGGGATTGTGAGTTTACGCTTCCAACAATAAAAGGAAGCACTAATACTCCAACAATTATTGGATGGAGTGCATCCCCTGATAACCATGAAGCTTTGTATCGATCAGGACAAGAGCAAACAGCAATATCTGGCAGTGTAGTTTTATATGCACAAACAATAAAAAATGCGGTTACCTATAGGGTAAGAAACTATGGAGTAGGTAAGAATGTTTCTGCTATTCAAGCTTCTGGTGCAAAAAAAAGCTGTACAATAGATGCTACCTATAATGGAGAAAAGCAAGAAACAGAATGTGTAATAGAACAAAGTGATCTACCAACTATTACAGCAAAGAATGGATATGAAGCAGCAGGGTGGACAAGTATTGGTCCTGACTCCCTAGAAGGTAGTTCAACACTTGTTTTAAATAGAACAAATACGAATAAAACATGGTATGCTTACGCCATAGGAAATGCCTTTAAAGTAGAGTATTATAGTGATGGCAAAAAA
>CAJUJA010000020.1:5654-19561 GCA_910586635.1 uncultured Bacilli bacterium
TAGTGAGGAAGAACTTTCTGTATCCGATGATATTATGTTAAAAATTATCGAGAAAAAGGGATATACTCTAAAGGGATGGGATACCGATTCTTCGGCAACTACAGTTGTATATAAAGTAGGAGAGACAATCTCTGGATTAACTCCGCAAAAGGGACAAATTATTAAATTATATGCAGTATGGGAAGATGATACAGCTCCAGAGTGTAGCTTTGGACATGTATCAGTAACTACTACTGGGAATACAACTGAAATGAAGTTAACTTGTAAAGATTATGGTAGTGGATTAGGAGAACAACCCTTAACCGAAGATTCTTTTATTCTATCAGATCCTACATATGGGGAGATTGTTTCCATAGGAAGTCCTATTGCAATAGAGAATGGATATGAATATCTACTTACATTAAAAGGCTTAAGTAGTAGTACAGAAGGAAGTGCTACCGAAAATGTTCCCGGTAGATTTAATATTAAATTAAAAGAAAATCGCATAATTGATCAATTAGGTAATGCTAATGAAAGTGTAACTAGTGATCATGTTGAGGTTTATGGACATCGACATACTGCTACTTTTACTAAAGATAATAACGCTGTAGAATCTATTGGATCTACAAGTAGTAGTTGTATTACAAAAGGTACTAGCCTAACTTGTGAAATTACAACTCCTACTATTACAGAAAAGCCAGATTATGAAGTGATAGGTTGGAATCAAGATTCTGATGCAACAGATGGAATTACACCAACTAGTAGGGTCACTTTATCTGAGGATGTTACTTATTATACAATTACTAGATATCGTGGTAGAAAAGTAAGGGCAACCTTCCATTTAAATGGGGCAAGACTATTGGATGATCAAGATAATGATATTATAAAGGAATGTAGAATTAGTGAAAGCTTATCTTCCGATGATGCATCTTGTGATATAGTAGTTCCAATTATAAGTGCTAGTGAAAATACTCCAAGGGTTTTAGGTTATGCCACAACACCTAATGAAACGAATGAAGCAAATATGATCAATCAAGCAAATAGGAAAATTGTAATTTCTGTTACAAATGATATCGATTATTATGCAATTACAAAAAAAGATGCTGTTACTTATCATGCAGAGTTTGTTCGAAATGGTATAGGAGTTACAGATATTGGAAAAACTCAAGATCAATGTACAATAAATGCAGCCTATAATGGTAATTTACAGGCTACCTCATGTGAGATTAATGAACCAAATATAGAAGTGAAATCTGGATATACTAAAATTGGTTGGAATACAGAAGCTAATGCGAAAACATCTCTTGCAAATAACGGAAAGTTAAATATCACAACTGATCATATACAATATTTCTCTATTAGTAAGAAAAATAAGATTCTTTTAACTGCTAGCTTTTATCAAAATGGATCATCTTCTATAGAGGGGCTTCAAGAAGGAGAAGATAAAGTAGATAAAACTTGTGAATTAAAAGAGGTATATAACAATGAACCACAAGACACAGAGTGTACCATATCTACACCAGATATTGTAGCAAGTAGTAATACTCCAATAGTATTAGGATATAATACAGATAAAGATGCAGTTACTGGAATCCTACAACCAAATATTGAAATTCCAATTACTAATAATATAAAATATTATGCAATTACTACAAATGAACCAAAAAGAGTTCAAATTACTTTCCATCGAAATCATGCTACATCCTTGGATCATTCATCAGAGGACATGATAGATAAGATATGTAATATTCCTCAAACCTATAATGGTGTAAAGCAGGATACGGATTGTGATATTACCTCTCCTACAATCGAAGCAAGTAGAAATACACCAGATGTAATTGGTTATTCTACTGCCACCGATAAACATGAAATGGAGTGGTCTGCGGGAACGATAAAGAAGGTAAGAGAAAGTGCAAATTATTATGCCCAAACAAAAAAGAATGAAGTAACTTACAGAATAGGTGCCTTTGCGGTAGGTAAAAACGTATCTAATATTTCATCAACAGATGGAATAGATTGTACAATAGATGCTACATATAATGGAGAATCTCAGCCAAATAGTTGTACAGTGGAATCATCTAATTTACCTACTATAACACCAAAAGTGGGATATACTTCAATAGGATGGACAAATAGTAGTACAAATACAGAAAATGCATCCTCTGCTATTACCTTGATAGAAGATGTAGATACATATTATGCCCATGCAACATCAAATAGCTATACAATTAAATATCATGATCAAAATACAGAAGTAGGATTTACTGGTGTTAAGGTGGATGAAGAAATAGGTTTAAGTACTGTAAGTGAGTTAGGAATAGAAAAAGAGGGATACCACTTTAAAGGCTGGGCTACTTCTCCAGAAGATTCTACAGTTGTTTATCAAGATGGTGCAACAGTAAGTAATTTAGCTACGGAAGAAGGGGCCATTGTAAGTTTATATGCAGTATGGCAAGACGATATTGCTCCTGTTTGTCATTTTGAAAACGAAGGGACAATAGAAACTGGTGCCACCAAGGAATTAATATTAACATGTACTGATCAAGGTAGTGGTTTATCTTCTCAAAACCTTACAGTAGATAATTTTCAAACTTCTAATGGCTATGGAAGTGTTATGTCAGTATCAGCACCAGAACAGATTACTAATGGATATAAATATATCGTAACAGTAAAAGGAGTTTCTTCTGGAGGGGAAGGACAAACAACAGGAACCTTTACTGCTATGTTAAAAGCACAAGCTATAAAAGATAATGCAGATAATAAGAATCAACAAATAGAGAGTTCTAATATTACTGTAAATGGTATTACCTTTACAGCACATTTCATCAATCAAGGAATCGGTATAGCTTCGGACGATGACTTTGAATCAACAAAGTCATGCACTACAACAGGAAGTGACACCTCTTGTGTAATTTCATTTCCAGGTATACGGGTACTAGAAAATTATACAGTAGTTGGATGGAATACCAATCAGAATGCAACAGTAGCTACTCATGCTAGTGGCTCAAACACCCTTAATCATGATAATACGAATGAGAACCATACACAAACCTATTATAGTATTACATATAAAAATGCAATTACATATAGTGTTGATTGGAATGCTAATGGAGCTGGATTATCACAATCGACAAGTAGTTGTACGATAGATAAGGTATATAATGAAACAGAAGAGACGAAGCAAGCAACAAGTTGTACAGTAACTGCACCAACTATAACAAGAGTTGGCTATGATATTATAGGGTACCATACTAATGAAAATGCAACAGAATCTATTCTTTCAAATGGGGCCACCTTAGAATTAGATCGTGATAAAGGACCATATTATGCCATTACTAGAAAAGATATTAACATTACATGGACAAAAGATGATGATGGAACAAGAATTGGTGCTACGAAAAGTAGTTGTTCGATTTATAATAAGCAAGAAAACTGTAGTATAAATATTCCTTTTATTGAGCATGATACAAGAGTAATAGAAGGATGGTATGACTTATCTGGAAATAAATTCTCAGATAATCCAGGATCGCAAACGGTTACCAAACAGGTGAGTGAAACGGCTACTTATATAGCAAAAACTAGATTATATAGAGCAGATGAGGTTTCTTATAGTAATTCATCATCTACTTGTACAAATGCTCAATGTGCAATTGATGAGATTAGTGAAATGTTAAAATAAAAAATGCTAGAAAATAGCATTTTTTTTAGTAGAAATCAAAAGGATTAATAGACTTACTATTATGAGGATAACCCTCCCAAACAGAAAAGTGTAAATGAACGCCAGTTGCTGTACCAGTACTCCCCATAACTCCAATTATTTGACCTTTATTTACCTTTTGACCTACATGTATTAATTTTTGTGATAAGTGAGCATATAGGACATAATAGCCATTATCTTGTTTTATTACTAGATAATTTCCATTATCAAATTTATAACTATCTGTAATTACCTCTCCGCTATATGCTGAATATACATGTAAATCAGATGAAGTAACAATATCAATCGCTGGATGATAGGTTTGATATTGATTGGTAATATTATAATGATGATCAGTAGGCCATCTCCAAGATGTATCTACATAACTAATATACTCAATACTACTGTTATTATCATAATAAGTATCTATCTCCTTTAAATTGAGATTAAAGGTTATCTCATTGTTTTTTGTAGTATAAACTTTAAAAAGTTCAATAATATTTTTACGAAATTGGACGATTATGCCAATTATAATGAAAAAAATACCTAATATTATAATAAACCTAATCATATTTGATCTTACTTTTATGCTATTCATAATAGATGTCTCCTTAAACAATCGTGTTGACTATTATATAAAATAGGCCTTTACTTGTAAAGAAAAAATTTAATAAAAGATCATAAAAATAGTTTACAATTTATGATATAGTATGGAAAAAAGTTTTAAAAGGCGTATAATATAAATAAAGAAAAATATATAAATCAATCACTATAAAATAGGAATCATAAAACTAACAATCATTTTGAGAAAGTAAATAGGGGGGGATTGTAGTGAGAGTATATCGATGTATATCAGCAAGAGAAATTACGAATGTGTATAAGCAAAGTAATATTAGAAAAGCACCGATCTTTGGATCAAATACTTATCAATATGAAACAGGAAAAAATTATATTCATTTCTTTAGATTTTATGAGTCTGCTGAATACTATAAAAAAAGGAGTATAAAGGAAAGTAATCATTTAGATAAATATGTACTAATTATGACTGCAAATATTCCTGGACAAATTTTAAAAAATAATTTAGGATATGGTTTTTATAGTAATGTTGACAAGAAAATTAAGTGTCATATTTCTCCAGTCCCTGAATACCGTATTGAAACTTCTTTATTTAAAAATGAATACGTAGTAGAACTTAGTGACTCTACGTCTCCTGAATACCGAAATAAAAAGAAAGAGTATGAAGATTATATAAATTTGATTAACAAATTAGGAGAAAATTATCACTATGATTATAGTAAGGTAGTAAAATACTTATCTGAAAGTGATTTAGATCAACTATTGGGTATTATGGAAAACGATTTAACAGAGGGTCAAATTGAAAACAAATTAATGAGTCAGATGGTAAAGCAATTAAAATAAGAAGTGGTATATATCTTTAATAAATTGGTAAAATCAAACAGATAAGACAGAAGCGGCTTCTTTCGCTTCTATTTTTTTCTTCTTTATGATATACTTATTAAGTAGAAAAGAGGTATGAAGAATGGAAACATTTATATTTGGACATAAAAAACCAGACACTGATTCAGTAATGGCTGCGATTAGTTTATCATATTTAGAAAATGCAAGTGGAGAGCAAACTACACCTAAATTATTAGGATCAGTAAATAAAGAGACAAAATATGCTCTAGAACAGTTTCAGCTAGAGGAACCAGATTATTTAAATGATGTAAAATTACAGTTGAAAGATATCAAATATCATAAAAATTTTTATTTAAAAGAGACTGATTCTATTTTTGATGGATATCAGTATATGCTAGATGAAGGTCTAACGGGATTACCTATTGTAAAAGAAAACAATGATTTTATAGGCTTGATTACAATTAAAGATTTGTCAAGAACAATGGTTTATGAAAACGGAATTTATTTAGATACATCTTACGATAATATTCTAGATACTATTTCAGGAGAGGAAATTATTAGAATAGATAAAGAAATAAAAGGAAAGATTTTAGCAGCGGCTTTTAAAGATGAAACATTTATGGGAAACATTCATCTATCTAATGAGGATATTCTAATAGTAGGGGATAGACATAGTATTATAGAATATGCCATTAAAAGTCAGGTAAAATTACTTATTATTACTGGTGATGGAGAGATCCAGAAATCTCATATAGAATTAGCCAAAAAAAATAAGGTGAATATTATTAGAACAAAGTATGATACCTATCATGTATCAAGAGTAATATCATTATCTAACTATATTAAAACTATGATTAGAAGTTATAACCCTGCTAAGTTTTTAGACACAGATTATGTAGATGATGTAGTAGATATTAACAATAAATTAAAGCATACGAATTATCCAATTGTGGATAAAAATAACAAATGCTTAGGATTGCTAAAAATAACAGATTTATCAGAAAAAACACCTAAAAAGGTAATTTTGGTAGATCATAATGAAAAAAAACAAAGTGCAGATGGAATTGATGAGGCAGAAATTGTAGAGATTATTGATCATCATAATTTAGGAAGTATTACTACCAATATGCCAGTGAACTTTAGAAATATGGCTGTTGGTTCTTCTTGTACTATTATTTATACTTTATATCAAGAAAAAAACATTAAAATTCCTAAAAAAATCGCAGGAGCTATGCTATCAGGAATCGTGTCAGATACTTTGATTTTAAAAAGTCCTACTGCAACAAAAAAAGATAAAGAGGCAGTAGAGGAATTATCCAAAATTGCCGGAGTCGATTATAAAGACTATGGAATGAATTTATTAAAAGCTGGTACATCATTAGAGGGTATGAGTAGAGAAGATGTTCTATATAATGATTTTAAATTATATACCGTAGAAGATAATACTTTTGGTGTAGGACAATTCTTTACTATGAATTTTTCGGATATCGAAAAAGAACTAGATGAATATGTTCGTGTACTAGATGAGGTGAGTGAAGCCAACAACTATGATTTTTTAGCTCTATATGTTACAGATATTATAAAAAATGGATCTTACATACTATATAATACAAAGGCTCAAGATAAAGTAGAAATTATGTATAATAATCAGGATGTACATGAGGGATACTTTATTGAAGGCTGTGTTTCTCGTAAGAAAAATGTAATTCCACTAATTATGGAAATTTATGAAAACTAAGGAGAGAATATGAAAAAAAATATTATTTTAGTAGTAAAAGGTTTTATTATGGGAATCGCTAATATTATTCCAGGAGTTAGTGGGGGAACCCTAGCTCTAATACTTGGCATTTATGAAGAATTTATCTCATCGATTAGTCACTTCTTTCACAATTTAAAAAAGAATATTTGCTTTTTAATACCAATTGCTATTGGTATGGGCTTAGCAATTATATCCTTAAGTAGGGTAATTGATTACTCTTATCATCATTTTCCAATTCCAACTAGCCTATTTTTTGTAGGATTGGTAATAGGTGGAATTCCGATGCTATCTAAAAAGGTAAAAGGAAAAAAGGAAGGTAAGCAAGTATCAAGTTATCTTATTTTTCTAATCTCCTTTTTAGTAGTGATGTTAATGACATGTTCCGAATTTATTTTTGGAGAAGGATTAAAAATAAGTTTACAAAATATGGGAATTATCCAGTATATTTTATTATTCTTAGTAGGAGTCATAGCAGCAGCTACTATGATTATTCCAGGTATTAGTGGTTCTTTAGTATTGATGCTTCTTGGATATTATTATCCAGTTATCTCGGTAATTAAAGAATTTACTCAATTTAAAAATATGGGAACTAATTCTTTAATATTAGGAGCATTTGGTATTGGAATTTTAATAGGAATTGTATTAATATCAAAACTCATTGAATTCCTATTTCATAAATATGAGACAAAAACTTATTTTGGCGTTTTAGGTTTTATTATCGCTTCTATTATAGCAATTCCACTTTCTACGATCTTTAATATGAAAATCATATATACCTTTCCTCAACTCATAATGGGTCTTATTTTTTTAGTTTTGGGTTGTGGCATTAGTTATAAATTAGGAGATGAGTAGTATAGTTATTAAGAGAGGAGAAAAACATGATTGAATTAGTCAAGTATATGCTTTTAGGAATCTTACAAGGAATTACAGAACCCATTCCAGTATCAAGCAGTGGTCATCTTTTAATATTGCAAACCATGATAGAAAAGATGCACCAAAGCTTACCCATTGATTTTGAAATTCTATCAACAATTACTAATTTGGGAAGTTTAATAGCCATCATCATTTTGTTTTGGAAAGAAATTACAAAGTTATTTAGATCTTTCTTTACCTATCTTTTAAAGAAAGAAAAAAGAAAGGTAGCCCAAAAAGATTATTATTATTGCTTAAAAATAATTTTAGCAACGATACCAGCAGGTGTTTTAGGTTTATTAGTAACCAAGTTCAATTTATTAAATATGCTAGAAGAAAATGTAAAATTTGTTGGTATTATGTTATTAGTAACGGCAGTATTCCTATTCTTAATTAAAGATTTTAAAGGAAAAAAAGAAAAAGATGATATTAGTTTTAAAGATGCAGGAATTATTGGTATTTGTCAAATGATTAGTATTATCCCAGGAATTAGCAGAAGTGGGGCAACGATTGTAGGTGGAATGTTTCGAAATTTAACAAGAGAAGCTGCCTTTAATTTTTCTTTCATTTTATATATTCCCATTTCTATAGCAACCTCAATTCTTGGTTTAAAGGATTTATTTGAACTTTCTATTTCTAGTAATCTATGGATCCTTTATGTAATTGCTGCCATATTAGCCGGAATTTTTACTTATATATTTACAAAATGGTTTGCTAGAATTGTAAAAGAAGGGAAACTAATTTATTTTTCCATTTATTGTTTAGTCTTAGGAGTAATCGTAATCTTATTTTTATAGATAAAATCAAAATAGTAGTAAGTAGTGGTGAAAAAAATGTTGTATAATTTTTGTTATTTATTTTTGCTTTTTATAGTTTATTCGGTACTAGGATATATTGTAGAGATTATTGCTTGTAGCATAGAATATAGAAAAATAGTTTTAAATAGAGGCTTTTTAATGGGAAGCTATCTTCCGATTTATGGAATTAGTTGTATTTTAATGAGTCACTTTTTAGAAAAGTATAGTAATGATTTGATTGCTTTATTTGTAATGTCTATGGTTGTGTGTTGCATTGTAGAATTTTTTACAAGTTATATTTTAGAAAAAATATTTAAGGTTCGTTGGTGGGACTATTCTCATATGAAATTTAATTTGGGTGGACGCATTTGTCTACTGAATGCGTCCCTATTTGGGTTGGGAGGCGTAGCACTCATCCATTTTATTAATCCATTTATCATACCAATTATCAATAAATTACCCTCTACTTTATTAATAATTATTTCTATGATTGTTATGGGAGTATTTATTTTCGATTTAATCATTTCTATTGTGACTTTATGCAAAATTAAAATTTCATCTAATCAGTATACAAATCATGATGCTACAGAAGAGATCAGGAAATTAGTACGTGACAGTTTAAAGAAAAATTCATTTCTCTTATCCAGACTATTAAATGCATTTCCTAAAATATCTGGTAAAAATATGAAGAAGATTGTTACTTTAAAGAAAATTTCGAATGAATTTAGAGAAAAATTAAAACAGAATAAAATCAACTTAAAAAAACACTAGATAATGAATAATGCAGATTAAATAATTCATTTTAAAGGAAAATCGTTTCCTTTTTATTTTTGATAAGTAAATTATAGGAAAATAAGTGTAAAATGGATCTGAAAACATTAACGAATACTAAAATATATGATACTATTAAAATAGTAGAGTTCATCTCGTTTAGATTCAACAAAAAATTCATTTTATAAAAAGCGTGAAGTTGAATGATAATATTCTAGTTGAATAGGAGGATAAAATATGGAATATAAAAAGGATATTAATAAAAATATATTTAGAGGATATGATATTAGAGGAATATATCCTAAAGAAATTGATGAAGATACTGCTTACACAATTGGTCTTGGTTTTGGTAGTTATATTAAAGAAATAGGAAAAACATCTTGTATTATTGGACATGATAATCGCTTATCTAGTCCTAGTCTTTGTAATGCCCTAAAGGAGGGGATTTTAGCAACAGGTATAGACATCATTGATTTGGGACTTTGTACGACTCCAATGTATTATTATGCATGTATTAAATTAAAGATATTTAGTGGAGTGATGGTAACAGCATCACACAACCCAAAGGATGACAATGGGTTTAAATTTGCATTTGATGAATCAGGAAATTGTAAAGGACAAGAGATTCAGGACTTTTTATCCTATATCTTAAAGGGCGAGTTTCAAAAGGGAAGAGGGAATGTAACTTCATATAATATAAAAGAGGAGTATTTGACTCTTTTTAGAGAAAATCTGCATTTTGGATCAAGACGCGTTAAAGTCGTATTAGATGCAGGAAATGGTACAACTAGTATTATTATGAATGAATTATATCGTATGTTTCCAATTGACATTGTATCAATTAATGATACAAGTGATGGAACTTTTCCAAATCATCATCCAGATCCTTGCGTAGAGGCTAATTTAGAACAGTTAAAGAAAAAAGTTTTAGAAGTAGGAGCAGACATTGGTTTATCCTTTGATGGGGATGGAGATCGCATGGGAATGGTTTCTAATACGGCTAAGTTTATTCCAACAGATCAATATATGATAATAGTAGTTAGGGATATTATAAATAAAGTATCAAAAAAGGAATTTTTAGCAGATGTAAAGTGCAGTAAGTCTCTTTCTGACGAAATAGAAAAATTAGGTGGAAAATGTATTACTTACCGTACTGGAAACTCTTATACCAAAGCGAAAGTCAGAGACGACGATTTGCCATTCGGTGGAGAGCTTTCTGGGCATGTGTATTTTAGAGATAGATGGTTAGGATTCGATAGTGGATTATATGCGGGTCTTAGAATGTTAGAAATTTTATCAAAAACGGAAAAATCAGTAGAAGAATTATTAGAAGGAATTAACGAGTATTATTCAACAGAAGAGTTAAAATTTGCATCTAGTGATGATAAAAAATTTGGAATTATAGAAAAAATAAAAAACTATGCAGAAAAGAGGAATTATCAATACTTAGATATTGATGGGGTGAAAGTTTTGTTTGATGATTCTTGGGCATTAGTGCGTGCATCCAATACTGGTCCAAATATAACTGCTAGATTTGAGGCTAATACTAAAGAAAGATTAGAAGAGTTACAAGAGGAATTCTTAAAACAAATTGAGGAATACAATCAATAATAAAAAAGAAATAGAATTACTTGTCTGAGTAATTTTATTTTTAAAAAAAACAGATGTAAAACGTTTTAGAATCAGTAGAATCTTTTAGGCTTTTATGATATATTTTTAATAGATAATAGGAGAGTGGCATATGGCAATTGAAGAAAAGGAACTAAAAAAAGAAAAACTAATCTTAAAAAAAGTCAACAATTTATTAAATAGTCATATAGAAGAATTAGAAAAAGAAGTTCATATTTTTCAAGATGATTTAATCGAGTTTAAAAAGTTAGTTTGGAGTGATTTTTCATCCTTTGATCAAGGAGATATTGCTCAGGCTAAATCATCTACGATAGAAAGTGAAAATAGACTTTTAAGTAAACAAGATTATTTAAAAAGACTGATAAAAATTAAAAAAAAACCATATTTTGCTTCTATTATATTTAAAGATTTAGACGGAGAAATTTTTAATATCTATATTTCATTAACATATTTAAAAGATAAACGCAATAATAATATTTTATATGACTGGAGAAGTCCTATTTGCAGTCTATTTTATGATTATGAAACAGGACCTTGTTCTTATCTTGCTCCAGCTGGACAAATCAAAGGGGAATTACTTAGAAAAAGACAATATAAAATAGAAAATAGTGAGTTGATCAGTGTTTTTGATAATTCCTTAAACATCAACGATGATGTATTACAAGAAGTTTTAGCAACCCAATCCGATGAGAAAATGAAAAATATAGTAAACACCATTCAGCAAGAGCAAAACAAAGTTATCCGAAATTTGGAAGATAAAAATTTGATTGTTCAGGGAATTGCGGGATCTGGAAAAACTAGTGTAGCACTTCATAGAATCGCATTTTTACTCTATCAAATAAAAAATCTTAAGAGTAATAATATCCTGATTTTTTCTCCTAATCATATTTTTACAGAATATATTTCCAATGTTTTGCCAGAGCTAGGAGAAAATAACACATTGCAAACCACGTTTAATGATTATTTATCTTATCTTATAGAAGAATATAAGGAAGTAGAAACCTATACCGATTTTATTGCTAGATATTATTCTTACATAGAAGATAATGAAAAGCTAATTAAGTATAAACAAAGTGATGTTATCATACATGATTTAGATGACTTTATTGATGATTTTATAGAAAATGCAAAAATTGAAGATGATATTCTAGAATCCAAAAATCATTTGATGACTATGGAAGAGTTAAATGAAATGTTACATTATCGATATAATAGACTTCCTTTATTTGAAAGGTTAGAAGAAATGGCCTCTAAATTAAGTGAAACTTTTTATCAGGGTTCCTTAAAGAAAAAGTCTACCTTTTATAAATTATTAGTGCAAAAAGCAAACTTTAAAAAAGATTATAAAAAAATATGTAAGGACTTTTTCTTAAGTAAGTATTGTAGAATTCCCTTAATGGAAGTAGAAATTCATTCATTCCTAAAAGGAGATACAATTCGTTATGAGGATGCTTTAATTTTTGCCTATATTAAAGGTAGGTTAGAGGGATTTCATTATGAAGGGAATATCAAGCAAGTTGTTATAGATGAGGCCCAGGACTATAATAAATTACAATATATAATTATGGTTAATATTTTTAAAAAAGCGGAATTTACTATTTTGGGAGATATTCATCAAAATATTAATCCTTATTATCAATATCAATCTTTAGAAGAATTAACTACTATTTTCACTTCCAATACCAAATATTTAGAACTATTAAAAACGTATCGATCATCTAAAGAAATTACAGAATATACAAATAAAATATTAAATTTAAATCATGTGAATGCAATTAGAAAAAGTTCAAATTTACCAGTAGTATTTAGAAAAGGAAAATTAGACTTAAAACAAACTTTATTTAAGGATGTTCAATCATTACAGGAAAAATACAAAAGTATAGCGATTATTACAAAAGATAGAAAAGAATCAAAGAAAATTTATCAATTATTAAAAGACATTTTAAATATTTCTCTCATTGAAGAAAATACAGAAAGGTTTCATAAAGAGTTAATTGTTATACCTTCTTACTTATCTAAGGGTTTAGAATTTGATTGTGTTATTGTATATAATAACAGAGAAAACAGCTATCGAAAGAACGAAAGGAATCTATTATACGTAGCGTGTACTAGAGCACAACATGAATTATATGTTTATAATTGACAAATACCACACTTTATGGTATAATAAGCCCAATTAAAAAGGAGTTGTTATAGATGGATAATAGTACAAAGAATTCAAAAGAAAGACAAGAATTTATAGTGAAAAAAATTAACAAAAGTAGATTCGACTCAAGAAAAAATTTTAAGAAAAGTTTATTATACACTGCCACTGCTGCTTTCCTTATTTCTGCTTGTGCTACTCAAACTTTATTAGTAATGACATTATATGGAGTATGTGCTGTACTAAATGCTTGGTCTGCGGCTAGAAATATCGGAAAAACTTGTCAAAATATAGTAACAACACATGCGTTAAAAAAGAAAGTAGATAAAGAAATTTATGAGGAGTATAAAATACATCCAAAGGTAATGAATAGAGTAAATAAATTTTTAGAAAGTAAAAAGATTAAGGTTAGGTAATTAAGAAATATGAATATAGATATATATGATCAAATAACATTAAGTGATAACCAAGTTTATTTAATAGCAGGAAAAACCAACTATCTAAATAAAGTATATTACTTTTTAGTGGATATAAAGGATACTCATAATATAAAATATTGTGAAGAAAATATTAAAAATCATTCTGTAGTTGAGATCAGTGATTCCCAATTAAAACAGAAATTGTTGCCTTTATTTTTGAAATCATTCCAAAGTAGTTCTGCAGATATGATGTTAAAGGAAATAGAGGATAAATAAAAATAATTAAGCGTTAGATATGTAAAAAAATAAAGTGAATCGAGTGTGATTCGTTAAATTCAGAGATAAATGCACGTAGAAAAGAAAAATCAAATTATTTAGTTTA
>CAJUJA010000021.1:0-6507 GCA_910586635.1 uncultured Bacilli bacterium
GAAATAAGATTAGATAGTAGTAGTTTGTTTATCTTTTCTATATTTCTCCTTTTTTCTTTCTTCTGTTTTTACTTATTATTGATAACTAAAACTAATATTAAATTTTATTATCATTCAGGCAAAATACTGCATAAATAGGAATATATCTAACCTCTTTTTTTGTTGAAAAATTATTCTCAGTAATTCGATAAGCTGTAGAGAATGTATGTTTTTTCATAAGCACAGATAGGGATTTTGCCTTAGACATAGATTTTATAGTAATTTCAATAGGAATGATTTGTCCCATACGATTTTGTACTACGAAATTCACTTCCGCTTTACCCTCAGACTGATAATAATATAAAGAATAGCCAGATTCCATTAAAGTTTTTGCAATATGATTTTCGTATAGTATTTCCTTCATTTGTTCATTATATAAAAATGATTTACGGTTTAAGTTTAACATAGAAAACAAAATTCCTTCATCGACTAAATATAATTTAAAACTATCTGTCTGTCTACAACTACTAAGAGGAGATTTTACTGTCCTAATTTTATAACTTCTACAAACTAGTTGATTTTCAACTAAATATTTAATAGCTGTATCATACTCCTTTGCCCTTTTTCCATATCCCATGAATCCATATTGAAATTTTTTATTTTCTTTTTGTAGTTGTAAAGGAATACTATTTAAAACTTCTATTCCTCTTGAGATATCAATCAAAGTAGGATTTAGAGCAATTTCTTTCATATAGGAATCTATAATTTTCCCCTTAACAGCCATAATTTCATTATCACTAAATCCATTTATATAGGATAAAACTACTTCTGGTAAGCCTCCTGTAAATAAATATTCGTAAAACATATCTAAGGCTACTTTATGAAAGGGACAAGTCTTCCTTTTCTCAAAGGACTCCCTAATCAAATCCGCTAATTGTCTTTCATCACGTGCCCAAAGATACTCTTCAAAGTCCATTCCAGTCATACCTTTAAATTGTAACTCAATCCCCTTAAAGCTATGCAAGTTTTCCCTTCTAGAAGTAATCGCAATAATATGATAAGGATGATTCCCACTTCCAAATAATTTTAAACCCTTTATAATTTCTACATCATTAACATTATCAAAAATTAATAAAGAGTCATTTTCTAAAATAGTTTCTCCTGATAATAGTGATAAATTTACAATTAGCTTGTCTACCGATCTTTCCTTTTTAAATATGTCTATTAACTGTTTATTATTAGTTGAATTAAAATAAATACAATTTTTATACTCACTTTTTCCAAAATTTAGAACAGTAAAAGTCTTTCCTATTTGTTTTGGTCCGTATACTACTAGAGGTTTTCGAATTATATCATTTTTCCATTTATGAAAAAACGATTCTATTTTTCGTTCCATAAATTGTTTCCTCCATACATATTTTATAAAATGAGTATATCTTAATTTCCAAAAATAGTCAATATTAGGGCAAAATAAAAAGACTAATACTGCTCGTCTTATTAACTCATTATAGATGGTTTATTGAATTCTAATCTTAATTTATCAGCAACTGTTACTATAAACTCTGAATTTGTAGGTTTGGCTTTATCAATATCTACACTGTGACCAAAAATTTCTTCCATCAGCTCCCAATTTCCACGATTCCAACTTACCTCAATTGCATGTCTAATAGCACGTTCAACACGAGATACTGTAGTATCATACTTACTAGCAACCTCTGGATATAGTTCTTTAGTAATTCCACCAATCACCTCAGGTTTTTCATAAAGCATCATAATACCTTCTCTTATATATTGATACCCTTTGATATGTGATGGTACGCCTAGTTCATGTAATATCTTAGTTGTAGAGATTTGCAAATTATTATGATAAAGATCTATACTCTTTCCCTCAAAATTAACACCCTCAGAAATTTCTATAATACGCCTTTCTAAATCAGATAATTCAAACGGTTTTAAAATATAATAATTCACTCCTAATTCGGATACCTTTCTAATAATATCTGGAGTATTATAAGAAGTTAATACAATAACCTTCCTGTCCATATTTTTCTTTTTCATATATTCAAGAACAGACATCCCATCCTTATTAGGCATAATTAAATCCAAAACAATCACGTCATAAAGATCTGATTTCTTATCAATTAAATTCAATCCTTCTACACCATCATAAGCCTCTAACGCTACCTCAATATCTGCGTGAGTTTTAAAATACTCTTTTATCATACTGACTAATTCTTTATTATCGTCAATTACTAATAATCTAGTTTTTCCCATTTTCTCTCCTTCCCTATACTACCACGCAATTATATTATAGCTTATAACAGGAAAATTGAAAAGTAAAAAAAATGACAAGTTTTGTCGAATCTGTAAAAGAAAAAGTCAGAGTTAGAATCTTCTGACTTATTTTTCACTAATTCTTACTTTGACTTTTTTCGTTTTAGAGGCATAAGTAAGTTTCAAATCTGTTCCTTCCACTTTAACAGGAACCTCATGTTCTCCTACGCCATACCCTTTCAAATCAATATAGGCAGTAATTGATGATGCATCGATACTATTCACAACATCCTGACTTCCCCTAACTACCACTACTACCTTACTATCTGTTTCAGATAAAGCCTGAACTTTATATTTACTATCTAGATTTTCTGTTGCAATAGAAATATCTGCCAATTCTTTACTAGTAGAATTATCTATAATCATTTCCACTGTTATCGTTTTCGCACTAATATCAGTAATTCCAGTTGGTTTTTTAAGAGTCACTTTATAGTTCTTATTATCTGCTAATCCTGTAACATCTACTTCCACTGGTAAATACTCTATTTTACTGATAGCTTCTTCTGTACCATAAACAGTTACCTTTTCAACACTTGTATTAGCAGACTTAATTGCCTTTCCTGTTGCTAAACTTCCTTTAGGGACTACTCTTATTGGAACCTCTTTACTTGGAGAAGAAATCGTCACTTTTGCAGTCACTGTTTTAGGAACAATTTCTACATCTACTACTTTTCCTTTTGTATCATACGCAACTAATTCTACATCCTTAAGAGTTAATTGTCCCTCTTTTGGATTTACTAAATCATCTACATCTACTAAAGCTTTGACTGTTGCAACCTTTTCAAGTTTATATTTAGCACCCTTAATAATTACATCGTCTCTATCCAATTCTACATCTTTAATAAATAGCTTCGTATCTAAATCATCAGAATGTAAAATATCATAAGTAAGACTTCTGGTTTCCGATACCTTAGGATAAATAGTAACCGTAACAATAGAAGGATCTAATTTATAATCTAAAGATTTCAACCTTTGAGAGTATTTTAAGGTAACCTTATGATTTCCTTCACTTAATCCGGTTAAATCAACAGACACTCCTTTAGATGGAGACTGTTTTGCTAAAAATATATGTCTTTTTTCTCCAACTAATGTAATATCTACTGTTTTAGGTAAACCCTCTACCACATACAACTCTTCATTATAAACGGCTGAAACAGGTTGATTATATAATATTTCTGCATATTGATCTTTCATAACACTAGATTCTTGATCAACCAGTAAAAACACTCCAAAAGCAAGAATTAGACTCACAATAATTAAAGTAGACTTTTTTCCAATAAATTTGTCAATTCCCTTACTATTATCTTTAAAAAAATCTGTAATTCTTAAAATAAACTTAGTAATTGGCGTAATCATCCACTTATCAAAAAATGATCCAATATGTTGAAAAAACTTTCCTATTATTTTAACTATTTTCTTCATAAATCTCTTCCTCATCTATTTCATCTTCATCAAAATCAATATCTTTTTTAGGTCTCAATTCATCAATCAACATAATTCTAACATCATCTAAAGATAAATTATAAAAAAGTTCTCCCTTAACGGCTACAGATAAACGCCCAGTTTCTTCAGATACTACTAAAGATATGGAATCAGACTCTTCAGAAATACCTAATGCTGCTCTATGCCTCGTACCCAATCTTTTATTAATCTTAGAACTACTACTAGTTGGGAACACAGCTCCTGCACAACTAATGCGATCCCCTTGAATAATAACGCCTCCATCATGTAGTGGATTTCCCTCATAGAAAATAGAAATTAATAAATCACTTGATAGATCAGCATATAGTTTTTTTGCTTTATCAATATAATTTCCCAGGCTAATATCACGTTCTAAAACAATTAAAGCTCCAATTCGATTTTTCCTTAAATAATCCATAGACTGAACAATCTCATAAACCAAATGTTCCCTCTCATCAACAGTTAAAGTTTTATGTCTGCCTAATAGTTGACTTCTCCCAAGCTGCTCTAAAATATTCCTAATTTCTGGTTGAAAAATAATGATAAGTGCTAAAAATCCCCATTGGATAATATATTCTAATAAAACTTCAATGGTCGTAAGACCACATATTTTACTAAAGAATTTTAACAAAATAATAATAGCAACTCCCTTAAAAATCAAAGAAAGTTTTACATTATTCTTAATATTTTTTAATATAAAATAGAATATCAACCATACCAAAGATATATCTACTATCTTTCTAATTATGGATATGATATCAGTTACCGTGATTGACATTACATCGTCTCCTTTATCGTAATTATTAGTATACAAGAAATATTAAAATTAGTAAAGTTACTTACCCATATTTTGCATAGAGTTAACATCTTCCTGTCTGGTACCACCCACATTAGTAGAGTTATTATCCATCTCAGGTATCGATTGTTGGGGTTCATTTTCCGTTGAAGGATTTGAAATCTGAACGGTCTCCATTTCCACAGATGGATCAGCCTGTACACCAGAATCTACCCCTCTAACTTCTATATTACTATTCGCTACAAAACTAGTATCAACATTGAAATGTTCTTGCTCATATTTCTTTTTTTCTCTTTTTTTAATTATGCTTCTCTCGGCTAAATAACCAATACAGGAACAAATTAAAATTCCTGCTATCACAGCAATAACAATATATAAAGGACCATCTAACACATCTCTAAAAAAAGTAATAATAAAATCCATCACATCACCCCTATCTTATAATATATGATATCATTTCCATAAACATTTTACAAGCAAGAGATATTTTAATAATCTCTAATATAATAAAAAATTAATTGAATATAAATGAATCCAATTAAAATTTTTCTTTTATATCTTGTATAGCTTTTAGGGCTTTCTGTTTATCATCCAGTGTAGCATGCTCTAATACATAGTCACAAATATCTCTAGTATAGGATACCCCTCACCCAAATTTCTGATTCATCCAATCATAATGAGGAAAAATCCATATATGAAAGTTCTTAGACCTTTCCTCTTGAATTAATGTAACCTCATTCGTTATCTTTAATTCTTTTAATATGAAAACAGCCTTACTGATAATATCTACCATATTGCATCGTTCTTCCCTCGTGAATTCAACAATTGAATTAACATGTTTCTTTGCCATCACTACTAAAAATCCCACCAAAGGTATCTCTGGTTCACTGGCTAATACAAATGCATCATCTTCATAAATAATACCGCCTGGCAAAGGGATGATTTTTTTACTAATTTCACAGCCTAAACAATCATAGAAATACTCATTACCTAACCTAAATAGTCCATCATATGTCTCGAATTACCAATTAAATTTTCATCTCTTCTACAATATAATTTATTCATCAATATTTGATATACCACATAGCCTAAAAATATACTTAGAAAGTTCACTATTTAAGGAAAAATCTGCTTTAGCCATACTAAATAAGAAATTAGGAGGAACAAATTCATAATTTAAACAAACATTAATCATATCAATAAAGTAATAAGTAACTTCTTTTCTCTTTACTTCTTCACAATATTTCTTGCAATCTTCTTTAAATGATTGCTTTTTTTATTTTTAAAATATATTGGTGTTATTATGGGCATGGAGGCTGTCCAACCTTGATTGCACCTGCTAAACCAATCTTCGTTCTTTCAGAAGTTCTTTCAATTTCCTGTTGACTGACTGGAGTAAGTATTCTTGATATCATTTTACCATTAGCATTGGTCGTATTGATATCATCATTAGCACAATCTAGAAAAGCATCATTTTCTTCTAGAAATGTTAGAATCTTCTCCCAATCTGCTACTGAACGAGTTAATCTATCCAATTTTAATACAACAATAGTATTGCATTTCTTATCTTTAATATCTTGTAACAATTCATCAAATGCAGGGCGTTTATTACCTGTTTTAGCACTTATTCCAGCATCTTCATATACTTTATATACTTCATAACCTTTGAACTCACACATAGCCCTTAAACGTTTTTCTTGTTCTGGTAAACTGAAACCCTCTCTAGCTTGATCCTCTGTGCTTACTCCTACGGAACACATATACCGTATTACTTTAAAACACTAAATATAATCAAAATAAATACCAACATCACTATTGGTACACAGTTAAAACAAGAAAAAGTCCTAATGATAAATTTAATATAACTTTATCATCAGGACTTTAAAATAGCATATTTCAAATTAAAAATAATTGTTGAATAAAAAAATAGTTTTTGT
>CAJUJA010000021.1:6517-8763 GCA_910586635.1 uncultured Bacilli bacterium
TTAAAATAACATATTTCAAATTTAAATAATAGTTCTTGAATAATAAAAATAGTTTTTGTTACTTGTTAAACTATGTTTTTAATTATTTATAAATATAATTTAGGTGGAGTAGCATCCATTTTTCTCAATTGTTTATTTTTACTTAATTGAACACTAATTTCATTATTAAATTCCTTTTCTAAATCCTGAACATGTCCATCTTGCCAATCCAATAAATCAGCAATTTCTCCAGATGTATTTAGCATTAACGATATATTACCATTAGCTTTACTAACTAAATTACTATAAATTTTATCTGTCATAACGTTCTCATCAAAAAATCTTTTAGAGTTATCTGTTATATCATTATATAATTTTATTCTTTTTTTTATAATTTGTTTGACAACATCTACATTTCTTCCATACATAGCTGTTATAATAGAATAACCTTTATTCTTCATTTCAATTTGTCTATTTCTATCTTCAAGTGATAAATCATCAACAGTAATCAAAGTTTTATCAAATAAATCAAAATATTTACTCATAATTTTTTGTACATAGGTACTACTACCATTAATCCAATCAAAACGATCAATCGCTAAAGTTAATGTGTTAATTCCAAACTTTTTTTTGAATCTTTCTAATATTTCTGATGATATTTCAGTAGGCATTAAATATCTTTGCAATTCTTTTTTTTCATAGTACATATTATTGATACAATCATCCGTATTTTTAGATATATTTTTTAACAATTCTTCTATGTCTTTAAAATCAGACTCATACGTTAAAATATAATTTGTACTTATATAAGACAATAATTTCCAAGAAAATATTAATTCATAATAATGATTTAAAAATCTTTCATCAAAATTCTCGTTAGGTATATTTGAAAATAAAGTAATTGGATCAAATTGCATCAACATAATTTGATTTTCAGTACCAAGCCCTTTGTCTTGAGTGTTATGAAGAATCACACTCTTTCCTGTTCCTCTACCACCATTTAGAATTATCTTTTTTGAAGAATTTTCTATTATTTCTTTACTCAATAAATCTACTGGTTCTCTTATAAATTGTTGCATTTTAATTATTTCATGTGGCTTTATATATGTAATCATTCAAAAACCTCCCTCTCTAAGCATTATAACATAATTTTTAATAATTATATTCATTTTTAAATCAGAAAAATTAAACATATCAATGAATATAGTAAATAATATATAAGTATCTAATTTAAAGAAATTACTGTTTACAATGATTTATAGATACTTTATATAACATTTTATAAGAAAAATATCGGATATTTTATCCTTATTGACTATAAATATTTAAGTGTTACAATATAGTAGAATATGAAAAGATTGTATCTAATGATGCTACTGTCAAATAGAAGTAGTACTTTTTTTCGTATTCAAAAACCTACATCTTCATTAGTAATTTTCTTCAAAACTATGGCATACTTACGACCATAAAATCATTAAAATTTCTAAAAATTATGGCCGAAATTTTAGAATTTTTACTTTAAAAAAGTGTGTACGATTGTTCAACACATTTTAGAAAGTCTTTATTTGTAAGTGTTTTAGAAAAAGAGAAAGTTAACGATTGTATAACAAATATTTCAAATGTAAACACTTGTGTTTTCGCTAATACCTTATGAAATAAGGAAAAACTAGTCACTGGCTAGTTATTTGTAAACAGGGTTATCCTGCTTTTATTTTGTTATGATTATTTTTTGCAAAAGAGGGTGTTTGATGGCCATAACTTCGACTATTATTTTTCATATTTTTATGATTTAGATAGCTATGATTTAGTTTATAAAATTTAAACAAGAACTAGAAAAACATGAAAACAATGTGTCTGCCTATGTATTACAACGACACTCTAATATAGAGTCCTGCAATCTTTTTTACATCATCATACATCAAATTATCATCTCCCTTTTCTAATTTTTCAAAAAAAGAGAAGTAAAGGTACTACAAATTAATACTTTTACTTCTCAAAATAAGTCTTTGTAAATCAATTACATAATACAACATTTTTCTTATTTTGTCTATTACCCATTTGTAGGGAATAAGCATTAGTTCATAGTTTTTATATAGTTTTCAAGTTCTGATATTTTTATCTTTTTACTTAAATTATTGATATAGATTTCATTAGAATAATTAAAAGCAAGAAACATTACATTATTGATAATAATTCTATGAGGCTCAATATAATTTAAATTTGTCTTATCAATATTCCTTATACTACCATTTATAATAGTTGGGATA
>CAJUJA010000021.1:8773-19263 GCA_910586635.1 uncultured Bacilli bacterium
AGTTCAGACGTGTGCTCTTCCGATCTATCGTCTGTTTAAAGATTCCTCCATATCAATTCCTTTTTTGATTACATTAATCATAGACACCAACCTTTCCGATGATTTCTTTCTAAAAACAGAAAAAAACCAATCTTTCGATTGATTCTATATCTAAAAGTTCGAACTATTCGAACAGATTCGTCAATGGTGCCGACTACCGGATTTGAACCAGTGACCTACGCGTTACGAATGCGTTGCTCTACCAGCTAAGCTAAGTCGGCATATTACTAGTATATCAAAAAAAAAGAACTTTTACCATAAGTTCTTATTCAAAATCTATATGTTTAAATAGTATTCCAATATTAATAATACCACATATAGCTATAATTATATAAATTAAGTTTGTTAAAAATGATCCCTCTTTAAATAGTAAAGTAACTAAATTCAAATCCAATAGACCGACAAGTCCCCAATTGATTGCTCCTATGATTGTAAATACTAGTGCTACTTTTTCTACTGTTTCCATATAAACACTCCTTTCAGTATTAGTGTCTACATTTTTTTATGTTTTATTCCTAAATATTTCCTATTCCGTTCTAAGTGCTACAACAGGATCTTTTTTACTTGCCATTTTAGCAGGAATGAATCCACCAATTACAGTTAAGCAAATACTAATAAGTAAAAGTACTAATGCATGAACTGGATTTAACTTAGCCACATTAGCAAGTCCCGAAATATTCTCAATTACTTGATTAATAGGGAATGTTAATAAATAAGCGATTAGTAATCCTAGAGTACCACTACATAATCCAATAATAATTGTTTCGGCATTAAAAACACGAGTTACATCTTTTCCTCTAGCACCTAGTGCACGAAGTATTCCTATTTCTTTGGTTCTTTCTAAGACTGAAATATATGTAATAATTCCTATCATAATACTAGATACAATTAATGAAATAGAAGAAAAGGCAATTAAAACAACAGTGATTGCATCCATAATATTTCCTGATAAAGAAGAAATCATCCCTGCCATATCCGTATATTTAATCTCATCTTTTTCTTCTTTTTTCTTATTATATTGATCTAAATATTTGGTAATATTATCTTTTGAGTCAAAATCTTTTGGATAAATAGAAATCATCACAGGTATACTTTCTGCTCCTAAATATCCTAAAGCCATATCTTTAGTTTTAGTCTCATCACTCTCATCAAATGGTTGATGAGTTAAAACATTATAATCTTTTTCTCTTTGGTCCTTTACAATTTCTGAATCTTTATTTTTAGAAATCACTAACTCTGTTAGAGCATTGGTATATCCAAAACCACTTCCATTTGTCAGCATTTCTTTTCCCTTTTTTCCACGAATAATTGCTTGAACTTTTAAAGTAATACTATTTTCATTGTTATATAACGCCTCATAATCTGTACTTGGAATAAAATAATCTCCTACTTTTTCATAATAATCATCATTTAGTACTACCTTTAATTCTTGATTTAGTATATCATCAAAAGATACATTTTTAGAAGATAATCCCAATTGTTTTAAAGTAGATTCATAAATTTGATTCCTGCTATCTACTTGTAAAATTAATCCTGGTGTACTATCATCGATTTTTCCAGCTAAAACATCATAAGTATTTTCAATAATACCATCCTTAGATCCTACTTTTGTTGGTAAAAGCGTCCAATTTTGAACACCCATATTTGTAGTTGAAATTAGGCTATATCCATCACTACTATGATTTATAATATTAAAACCTGTACTTTTTTGATAAGATATTCCCGAAATATCTTTCTTATCCAATTTCTTTAAATATTCAATATAATCATTTGTTATATTATTAGTATGTGTCATTTCCTCCATCATATCACTGGCAACATAAACTTTTTTGGATTTAGGATACTTTTTTAATTTTTCAGTACTTTTTTGTACCTTTTCCATCGACTCTTGATCCATTGACATCACTTGAGTAGAAATTATAATGGGAGCTTCCGATAGGGAATCTTTTTCAAAATTATCAATTTCTATTTTAAATCCATTAGAAAGTGCTAAAATCAAAGCAATTCCAATAATACCAATGGATGCTGCAAAAGAAGTAAGAAGAGTTCTTCCTTTTTTCGTTTTGATATTATTAAAAGATAGATGAAGAGCAGACTGATAACTTAGAACTGTTTTTTTTATTTTTACAACACCATCATCTTTTTCATCCTTTTTAATAGGATTAGAGTCTCCTATCACTTCTCCATCTTTAACTTCAATAATTCTAGTTGCGTATTCTTTTGCTAAATCAGGGTTATGAGTTACCATGATTACTAATTTATCTTTTGCAATCTCTTTAATTAAATCCATAATTTGAACACTTGTATTGCTGTCTAATGCCCCAGTAGGTTCATCTGCTAGGATAATATCAGGATCATTTACTAAGGCTCTTGCTATTGCAACCCTTTGCATTTGCCCTCCTGATAACTGATTTGGCTTTTTATGGACATGATCTTTTAATCCTACCCTTTTTAAAGCGTCTAACGCCTTCTTTCTTTTATTCTTTTTCTTATAACCACTAAGAGTCATCGTCATCTCAACATTTTCCAAAACGCTAATATGACTAATCAAATTATAAGACTGAAAAATAAAACCAATACAGTTATTACGATAACTATCCCACTCTGTAGTTTTAAATTTCTTTGTACTTTTATTATTAATGATTAAATCTCCACTATCATAACGATCAAACCCACCAATAATATTTAATAAGGTCGTTTTCCCAGACCCACTTGGTCCTAAAATACTTACAAACTCATTTTTTCTAAACTGGATATTCACATTTTTTAGTGCATGTTGTATAAAATTACCAGTTTTATAGCTTTTCTTAATATTTTTCAATTCAAGCATACCATCATCTCCTACTTGCTCAGTATAACATAAATATATGAAAAAAATATAAGTTTTAGCTAAAAAATAAAAAAATAATTATAAAATGATAACTATTTTTCTAATTAGAGCTTAATGATTGTAGTTCTTGAGTTAGCATGTTTGCTTTTTGAGAAATTTTAGTAGTTTCTGCCTTTTCTAGGCAATACCAACCATGACGAAACATAACTTCATAAACTTCCCTTTGCAATTTACTAATTTCTAAAAACATATTGTAATATTTATTATATAAGTCTTCATTACTGGCTTCAGTTAAAGCAACTGTATAGTCTTTTTCCATTGCTTTTAGACATGATAATAATTCAGAGATATAGTCCTTTTCATTTAGAGACATTCCACTGGGAACTTTTACTTTAGGATTTGATACTTTATTATCCATTTTGACTTCCTCCTTCTAAAATTTCTAATGTTTTATTCATATTGTCTAAAAATAAATTTGATGCCTTTTGCAATACATTTTTTATCTCTTCATCATTTACCTGCTTGAGACTATTACTAACCTTCTTATATGCTCTATAATTCCATGTAAACATATCGCTTAAATAATCTAAATCTTTTCCTGAAATAATGTTTGGTACTTCATTATAATTTAAATTCATATTTTCCTCCTCAAAAATAGTTTGAGTAAGTATTTATAAAATATACTAAACAACTTTTATTCTTTTCAATTAATAATCCTTAAAAAAGCCTATGGGACCATAAAAATATTATTTTCTTACCTAGCCAATTGTAAATATGAAGTTTATCATTCGAAAAAAACTATAACCATAAAATCACTTAATGGTATAATAACAATTATTTTAAAAATACAATCTTTTATTATCATGATTCAAGTGTATTCTCTGAATCGATAGTTATTATAATATAAGTTTTAACATACTAAAACTTGAAGAAAAAAGTTTTCTAATCAACCTAGTGTATGAAAAAATTGATATTAAGATTAATTTCTAAGCTAATTATAATATTTTACATCTAACAAGTTACTTTGAGATAAATTGACTATCTAAATTTTATCAATACTAAATTTATAAAAATATTATTTAACAATATCAAAACCCAACGACTCTATTTTCTTTATTATCTCACCAATAGTCTTTTCTTTCTTTACTGACAATATTAATTTTTTATCTTCCAACGAAATATCAAAAGAATCAAGACCTTTAACCATAGATAAAACATTTTTTATTCTATTCACACATCCTTTACATTTCATTCCTTTAATATTTAACTCAATATTCTTCATTTTTCACTCTCCCAAATCTTAATGAATTTAATACAACAGTTAAACTACTAAAAATCATTGCTATACTACCAAACATTGGTGTCATATCTATACCAAATTTGCTGAATAATCCCATTGCTAGTGGAATCATACAAATATTATAGAAAAATGCCCAAAACAGATTTTGTTTAATAACGTTATAGGATCGTTTACTTATGGTTATTAAATCTAAAATATTTTTCATATCATTATTCATTAAAATAACATCCGACGAATCCATAGCAATATCAGTGCCATCATTTAGACTAATTCCTATTGTTGCACTTACTAATGCTGGAGCATCATTAATTCCATCTCCCACCATAATGACTTTTTTACCACTATCTATTAATTCTTTTATATGATTTGCCTTTGTTTGCGGTAAGACATTTGCTATAACTTTTGTTATTCCAAGCTCATTTGCAATTACTTTAGCAGTTACTTTATTATCTCCTGTTAACATAAAAACTTCAATATTATTTTTATTAAATTTATGAATAATTTCTTTTATATCTGTTCTTATAATATCTCGAACTCCAATAAGTCCTATAACAGCATTATTCTCAATAATATAAATAATACTACATCCATTTTTAACTAAATAATCATAATCTTTTTTATTAGTATCTTTTATTTTTAATTTTGATAAAATCTTATCATTTCCTAGATAGTATTCGTTTCCATTTATCTTTCCATAAATACCAATACCATTTAATGTTTTAAAAGCACTTACTCCTAGTTCTTTATTTCTCTTAAATGCTGTACTAATTGGATGTGATGAATTTTTTTCAAGATTAGAAACAATATCTAATAATTTTTTATCTTTATACTCTGAGTAATTAAATACTTTAAATATGTTTAATTTACCAAAAGTTAAAGTTCCAGTTTTATCAAAGACAATAGTATCAATATTTTTTGCTTTTTCCAAAACCTCACTATTTCTTAAAAACAATCCTTTTTTAGCACACAATCCATTACTTACAACTACTACTAAAGGTACTGCTAAACCTAAAGCACAGGGACAAGCAACAACTAGTACAGTAACCATGTGAATCAATGACTTTTCGATTGATAGGCCACATAGCATTTGTACTATGAACGTTAAAACTGCAATAATAAGAATAATAGGTACGAAATAACCACTAATCCTATCAGCTAACTTTTGAATTTTACTTTTGGTATTTGTTGCTTCAACAACTAGCTTTACTATTTCAGATATAGTAGACTCTTTACCAATTCTTCTAGCTCTATATTCAATATATCCATCATAACTGATTGAACCAGCAATAACATTGCATCCTTTTTCCTTTAATACTGGAATACTCTCGCCTGTAATAAAACTTTCATCTACATAAGTTTTCCCGTTTTCCACAATACCATCTACTACAATTTTATCTCCAGATTTACAGATTAATAGATCTTCCTTTTTAATCTCATCTATTGATATTTTTTTCTCCTTACCTTCTATTTTTAAAATAGCATCTTGCGGTGTAATAGACACTAATTTTTTTATAACATCTTTTGTTTTATCCTTGCTTATATCCTCTATAAATCTTCCTAGTTTAATAAAATAAATAACCATACAAGTTGAATCAAAATACAAACTTCCCAGATACCCGTTTACTCCAAGTATTATATTAATATATCCATAAAAACTGTATAGAAAACTAAATAATACACTAAACATTACTAAAGTATCCATATTAGGCATTTTATGAAGCAAATTTTTCACACCGCTTTTTATTATGTCTACTCCATACCATAAAAAAACAAATGTTGATAACAACATTACGGTTGCTAAAATAACTGGATAACCATAGTTAATAAAAGGTATATTAGGTAACTTTAACATATGTCCCATAGATATATACATAATAAATAAAATAAGGATTCCTAAAATAATTAATTTTGTTTTATCTAGTTTATCTGTATCTACGTCACCTATTCCCTTAAATTCTCCTAGACTTTCAAATCCAGCTTCTGTTATATAGGCCTCTAAATCCTTTTTACTTATGCTTTCATATTCAATTGTAACAATAGATAATACTAAATTTACGTTGGCTATTTTTACTCCTGTTTGCTTATTTAAATATTTTTCTAACCCTAATGAACAGGCACTACAAGTCATACCACCAATTTTCAAAACTATTTTTTTCATAAATACCCCTTTCACTCTATTTATTAAATCTTCTAAATAAACTAACTATTTCACCAAATGCTTCTAACTTACCATTATCTAAATCTCTTGATATGCAACTATATAGATGATTCTCTAAAATAAGATTGGATAAACTTCTTATAGAATGATCTAAAGCAGCCAGTTGAATTAAAATACCATTACAGCATCTATCCTCATTGATCATTTTCATTACTCCCTTTACTTACACTTCAATTCTATTTAGTTGATTATTAATTATTTTCTTTTCCTCATCACCTCTATGCGTCTTTTTAACTATGTTATCAATCATTCTCATCACCAAAATCATTATACACCACAGAGGTATTTTGTAAATGAGGGGTATATTTTAGAAAAGAGTAGTCCGAATGAGAACTACTTCTTTATTCTTAAAATTCTAAGAGCATTTATTATTGCAAGCACGGATACTCCAACATCAGCAAATACTGCCGCCCACATACTAACAAATCCCAATGAACTTAATATTAATACCGCTATTTTTACTGCAATAGCAAATACTATATTTTGTCTTACAATTCTCATTGTTTTTTTAGAAATCTGAACAGAGTTTGCAATTTTCGATGGTTCATCTGTCATGATAACTACATCGGCTGCTTCAATAGCTGCATCACTTCCAAGGCCACCCATTGCAACACCTATATCAGATAATGCTAAAACTGGTGCATCATTAATTCCATCCCCAACAAAGATAAGTTTTCCTACAGATGATTTTTGCCTCATTAGTTTTTCCACCCAATAAACTTTATCTTGTGGTAATAATTCAGCATGATACTCATCTAAGTCAAGCTCATTTGCAACAGACTCACTAATATTCTCACGATCGCCCGTTAGCATAACAACTTTTTTTACATTACTATTTTTAAATAGTTTTATGGCTTTATAAGAGTCTTTTTTAATTTTATCAGCAATTAATATAGTTCCTGCAAACTCATCATTTATTGCAATATAAAGAGTAGTTCCTGTTTCTTTACTCTTTTGAAATTTAATATTATATTCTTTCATTAATTTTTCATTTCCAACTAAAACCATCTTTCCATCTACTTTTGCTAAAACTCCTTGGCCTGAAATTTCTTGGGTTTTAGTTACAAGTTTTTCATTAATTTCTTTATTATATGCCTGTTTCAACGAAAGAGATATTGGGTGATTTGAAAAACTTTCTGTATAGGTCGCATATCTTAACAAATCATCATCAGAGTATCCAATAGAATCAATCTTTTGAACTTTAAATACGCCTTCTGTTAATGTTCCAGTCTTATCGCATACAACAATTTCAGTCCCCGCAAGAGCCTCCAGATAATTACTTCCTTTTATCAACACTCCCATTTTAGAAGCTGCCCCTATTCCTCCAAAAAACGATAATGGAATAGAAATAACTAAAGCGCAGGGACAAGATACTACTAAAAATGACAATGCTCGATATAACCAATCAGTAAATACGGCATCTTCAATAACAAGAGATGGAATTACAGCTAATGCAACCGCTACTATAACAACAATCGGAGTATAATATTTTGCAAATTTACTGATAAAGTTTTCAGACTTTGATTTTCTTGTTCCTGCATTTTCTACTAAATCTAATATCTTACTTACAGTCGATTCACCGAATTCTTTATTTACTTTAATTTTTAAAATCCCATCATTGTTGATACACCCACTTAATACTTCATCGTTTAACCCTACTTTTCGTGGAACTACTTCCCCTGTTAAAGCAACCGTATCAAGCATAGATTCTCCTTCCACAATAATTCCATCTAAAGGAATTTTTTCTCCTGGTTTTACTAATATGACCTCCCCAATATTTATTTCATCTGGATCTACTCGTTCAATTTCATCTTTGCGATATACATTCGCATAATCTGGTCTTATATCCATAAGACTTGCTACATATCCCCTTGACTTATCTACTGCATAATTTTGAAATAACTCTCCTACTTGATAAAAAAGCATTACTGCGACTGCCTCTGGAAACTCTCCTATACAAAATGCCCCTGTTGTAGCAACTGTCATTAAAAAGTTTTCGTCAAAAACTTTACCCTTAAAAATATTTCTTACCGCCTTTAATACAATCTCATATCCAACAATTATATAGGCAACTACATATAGAATGTTATGATATAATTCCCCATCAAATTTAAGTAATAAAGAAATTATAACCAATAAAAGAGAAACGATTATCGTAATTAATTGCTTGCTTCTTTTTCGGTTCATGATAACTATACCTCCTCTAGTTGTACATCTGGTTCTTCTTTTTTTATAACTTTTCTAATTTTCTCTAATGCTTGTTCCTTATTCTCCTCAGCACATTCAAAAATTAATTTCTGCATCATAAAACTAATACTAACATTCTCTATAATATCAATTTTTTGTAAAGATTTTTCTAATTCATTTGCACAATTTGCACAATCTAAATTTTTAATTTTAAATTTATATGTTTTCATTTTAATTCCTCCTTCTTTATTTTGTTAACCCTTATGGTTAATATGATCTAAACCAATTTCAAATAATTTAAAAATATGTTCATCATCCAAAGTATAATATACTTCTTTACCATCTTTTCTGCATCTAACAATCCCACTTCTTCTAAGTACTGCAAGTTGATGTGAGATAGATGATTTAGTCATATCAAGTACATTCGCTAAATCACAAACACACATTTCATTCTGATCTAATGCGAATAAAATCCTACATCTTGTTGTATCTCCAATCAGTTTAAATAAATCTGCTAATTTGTTAAATATATCTTCATTTGGCATTTTTTGTAATACTTCATCAACAGCTTCTTGATGAATAACATTACAATCACAAGAAAATTCATTTCTAGACATAAATATCCTCCTACCATATTATATGATGTTTAGTTGAATTTTTTCTCAACTGTTTAAATTATAGTTGAATATCTGTTCACCTGTCAATATATTTTGATAAAAAAAAAATAAAATTATTAGAAACTCTCGTTTTATCTCTTTATATTGACTAATTTTTTATAAATAACCCATTTAAAATTATTATTTTAGGTTTTAAAAGTGGAGCAAAATATTTTCTATTAATAATCCTAACTAGGTTAACTTCTTGCTTAATGATTGGTTTAACACAAGCAAATCTATACATCATTTCAATTCTTCTTAAAACTTCTTTATCAAACTCTAATTCCTTTACTTCCTTCATAACTTGTCATTTTCATTCTAAAATAACAAAAAATGCAGACAGTTTTTTATGTCTACATTTATCTTACAACTTCACTATTTCTAATTAGAATTTATTACGCTCGGAACTGATTTGTCCGAGTTTCCTATCAATCTGGTGCAAATGACGTAGTTATCTACAACTCCTATATCAAAATACTATAAATTTTAAAAAATATATATGTTTTATATTATTTTTAGTTATATTTGTTCTTTCAACTTTTTTTATATATTCTTTAGAACAACAAAGCCTTTTTGACATTTTCCTAATATTATCTGCACTAATTCCATTTTGAGTTATGTATCTATTTATTCTATTGTTTAGACAAGCTGTTTTTTCTGTACTTAATGAAAAATACATATCTGCCTTTTTTGAATTGTAATTACTAAAAATTCTATTTAATATCTTTAAATCATTCTGTATATATGCATACAAAATATTTATTGTATGATCCATTTGAATATGAAAGTGTTCTGAAATTAATGTAATAGTCGTTCCAGATCGGCCACATCCATAACAACAGAAACCTTTAGAATTTTCATTTATACAAACAGGCAAATCTTTTGCATTATGAAATGGACAGTCACAATAAAAAACATTACCAGTTCGAACTTTCATCATAAATTCAAAACTATCAAATAAACTAATCCACGTTCTTAATATTGATAAATCACTATGATAAATTATATTATAATATTTTTTAAAGATTTCTTCATCATATAAATAATCTTTTTCATCCCATACACTATATTGAACCCCCATAATTATACCCCCTATACATGTCATATTTTTTCTTTCAGTAAAATTATCAGTAAATTAATTATGTTTTGACAAATAAGTGGTTTTAATGTAGATACTCACCCTATATTTCGAGAATAGTTATAAAATTAAGGAAAGAATTAAAAAATCCTTCTTATGCATAACTATCAGCCTCCTTCCCT
>CAJUJA010000022.1 GCA_910586635.1 uncultured Bacilli bacterium
TAAATGTTTGAAAGAAGATTTTAATATCTAAAAAGATAGAATAATGATTAGAATAATATCTTTCTAATTCTAATCGTCTTTGAAAGGTAGTATTACTTCTACCACTTACTTGCCAATATCCTGTAAGTCCTGGTTTTGTTTTTACAATATCCTCATAAAATAGTCCTATATCTTCTCTTTCCCTTGGTAAATAGGGTCTATTTCCAATAAAGGACATATCTCCTTTTAGAATGTTAATTACTTGTGGAAACTCATCAATTGAATATTTTCTAATAAACTTTCCTACTTTGGTAATTCTAGGATCTCCTTTTAATTTTTTATTTAATTGATATTCTTTTGCTAGTTTCTTATTATTTTCCAATAGTTCAAATAATACTTGATCTGCATTGGGAATCATAGAACGAAATTTATATAATTTAAATGTTTTCCCATTTTTACCAATTCGCTCTTGGGTAAAGAATATTGATTGTTTATCATTTGATAAAAGAGATGCTATTTTAATTCCTATTATCATTGGGATTAGAAATAGACATGCGATTAGTGCAACAATAATATCAAAGATTCTTTTTATTCCCTCATAAAGGTAGTTTACTTTCTCTTTCTCAACAGTTCTTTTGATTGCTACTACCACATTTTCTGCTTGATTCATATTAACCATTTCCCCCTTTAGTTAATTTTGTCATATTATAACATAAACTCCTTTATTTGTAAAGAAAATCTTACTAGGAAAATGAAAAAAGTACAATATTGTACTTTTATCTATTCTTACTTTTTATCTTTTGCCCTTCATCCACTAAAGGATAGTATGCATTGGGATCTTTTTGTAAATTATTATAAAATGGTTGTACTTCACTAGTCCATCCGGCAGCTCCTTCTTTACTACAGTATCTGGCGGCCATTTCAGCAATAGATTGACCTCTATAATGACATAGTGTAATCATATGTTCTATAATACCCTGTTCCATATTAGGATAGGAATAGTATTCTCCATCCCCTCTTCTCTTAGATCCTGGATTATGCTTTACTGTGGCAATCGGCTGTTTGTAACGTCCTGATTCTAATAATTCAATTGCCAAGGCCTTATTAGCATCGATTTTATATAATTTTGCATAATGTCTTACCATCTGCCTATATGTCTTTTTCTTTTTATAGTTATCCTTTCTTAAACTTCCATATTTTTTTTGATAAGTATATAAGGAATCATTAATACCTTTCACAGTATTTAATATTTTGAATTCTAATTTTTTATTATCAATTTTTGTATTTAGAGACTTGTAAGATAAAAGTTTAGTTTGCTTATTTACAATTTTTCTAACCTTTTTTGCATTTAAATTATATACTCGAGCATAATAATTAATCATTTTCGTTCTTTTCTTTTCTTCTTGATACTCTTCTTCAGTATGTTCTTCTTCAAACCCTTTGTTAATGGTAATTTTCAAGGGTTGTTCTACTTTTGGGTTTTCTTTGACTAATGAATTATTATTTATCTTCATTACCTGCTCAACCTGCTCAGTATTCACTTCTAAGTCTTTTATATGAGAAGATGCAGAAGTAGCATTTGATAGTTTTGTGACCTCTTCTTCTAACCTCTCAGAACTAGTCATAGTTGCTATTGCAATAGTTCCTATTAAAAAGGCCTTTTTAATAGTTTTTGGGAGAATTAATATTTTATTTAAAATAGAGGTTTTTTTATTTTTAACCTTTTTTCTTATTTTCTCTTTTGACCTTTTCATCTTCAGTACCTTAGAAAGTACCCTGTCTAATCCTTGCTCTCCCTTTGTTGGATCATTCATCGCACTAACTAGTATTTTTGATAAATATTTTTGAATCATTGTTGGATCTATATTTTGTAAATAAGAAGGTACTTCGTTCGTAAAGTCACCCGCTAATATGTTTCCTATTAAATCTAATGATTTACTTTTTCCATATTTATGTTTATAAGAACTAATATATTTTAGTATCAAGTATTCATAATCTATTTCTTGTTTTTCCATAATATCCCCCTTTTTACGGTGGTTATTATATCACACATCGTTAAAAAAAGCAAGAGATTGAGATTATTTTAAATTCATATTATCACAATCTTTTGCTAATTTTATAGAACAAAATATAAATAATGTAAAAACCATTAATATAATTAATAGTATTGCTTGTATCATATGGATATCTCCTTCTATCTTATATACCCATTATATCATCTGTTTTTTTTATTTACAACAAGTTTTCCAATATTTATTTTAAGAGAGGCAAACATCTTTTGTATACTGATTACTTCCTAAAAAGCAATAATCATAATTTTTACCATGAATGGAAAAATTAAGATAAGCATATACTTTATAATCTTTGATATAATACCAACTTTTCTTAGTTGCATATTGCTCATTTTCATAATCTCCTGTTGCATTAATCGTTGTAATATCAATTCCATTTAAATCATCTTTTGTTTGATTAGAAATACTAGAAGAATAAGTTAATAATTTATTGTATACATTTAAAGCATATTGATCTATATTTTCCTTTTTTCCCTGATTTATATTTGGTTTTTTATCTTCTCTAGACTTACTAACGATATCCAAAGAGTGATAATAAAGAGATTTTAGATCCTTTTCTTTGTTATTTTTAAATTCTAAATTCAAATGAATTAGTTTATTTTGCAAAGTATTGGAATCAGTCGTAATTTCTTTGTTCACTCCATAAATTACCAATTGTTTATTAAACTCTTCTACTACTTTAGAAAAAACTTCTTGATTCCCATAGTCGATTAAAATTATATTTTTATCCTCATCAAAAACCCTTGCATTTTTTAAATTCTCAACGATACTGGGAATTGCTTTTTCTATTTTTTTCCCTTCTATTTTTTTATGATATAATCCCTCTACACTTATCTCATTTAAATAAATAATATTAGAAATTTTATGTTTTTTATTTATTAATAAAATAAAGTTTGCACTACTATCTACCTCTACTGCTGTTAAATAGTTTTCAGTATCCAATTTTACATGATCTCCTAATTCTAACATAATATTCTTGAAAAGAAAATAAAAGTTAATGATAAGACCTATTACAAGGATAAAACCTATGCATATAAAACCTATTACCTTTGTTCTTTTTTTCATTTCATTCACCCCTCAAATTTCTTATTTAAAGAAAGCGTAATTTCCATACCCTCTGAAATCGGCGTATTTTCTCCTATATTTTGAGAGATAACATAGCCACTTCCTTCTAATTTAACCCTCAATCCTAACAATTTCAAAAGATCCGTTGCTTCTTTACTAGATAGTCCAATCACATTGGGTACTTTATAATTCATATCATTTGTAATTAAATAAATCGTATCTTTATTCGTTATCTTTTCTTTGTTATTTGGATATTGTTTAATCACTTTTACACCATTACCAATTACTTTGTAATTCATTCCTTGGCTAGATAGCACCGTTTTTACATTCTCTACTTTTTTATTGATGAAAGATGGTAATTGATATTCTATTACTTGATCTGTGGTTGTTTGATTTTCTGTTCCATAATACTTACCAATATTATTAATAATTTCCTTTACAGCATCAGATACTGGTTTTTGTAATCCTAATGTAGGTCTTTTGATGGCTGCGTATATAATCAATTTAGGATTGCTTTTTGGATAAATCCCAGCAAAAGAGGAAATAATATCAGCTTTTCCCGAAAGATATCCTCCACCATTGGCATCTGCAATTTGTGCTGTTCCTGTTTTTCCTATTAACTCATGGCTATCTATACGGTATCCACTTCCCGTATTTCCAATTCCGTTAACAGTATCATCCATTAATTGTAACATCTTATTTACCGTTTGTGTAGAGGCAACTCTTTCTACTTCCTCCCTCTTTCCTTTTAATACTATTTCCTTTGTATCAGGATTTACTATTTTTTCAATGATATATGGTTTTACTAACATCCCATCATTCGTAAGAGGAGTTAAGGCTTGGATATGTTGCATAGGAGTTGTGGTAATTCCTTGTCCAAAACCAGCATTATAAATTTCTGTTTCATATTTGAAATTTAGGCTTCCTCCTACTTCATTAGGAAGAGAAATACCTGTTTTATTTCCAAAACCCAGTTTTTTAAAGTATTGCCTTAGCATGGCTGCATTCATGTGCCTATTAATGATATTGATCACACCTACATTACTAGAAAGTGCATATCCCTTATCAAAAGAGATAACACCCCAACCATTTCGGTTCCAATCTCCAATAACTGTTCCATCTCCTGTTTCATAAGTTCCAGATTTATAAGTTTCACTTCCATCATACACACCGTTTTCTAAAGCAGCCATATAGGTGAAAGTTTTCATAGTAGATCCAGGTTCATAAGATGCTGCAACAGAATAATCAATATAGTTTTGCATATCTCTTTTATTCGGATCAAAGGAAGGTGATGTAGAAACTCCTAGAATAGCTCCTGTTTTTGCATCTGCTACTACTATAGTAAACCAATCAAAACTGTAGTTAGAAGAAGCATTATTTAAGGCCTGTTCAATAAAAAACTGGATATTACTGTCAATCGTTAAATAAATATCTTTTCCCTCTACTGCATCCTCCCTAACTTCATTAGAATCCGCAATTTTATAACCTTTTAAATCCTTTTGATAAGTAACATACCCATCATTTCCTTTTAAAATTTTATCATAATATAACTCTATCCCCATTTCTCCAGAAATGGTATCACTTTCCTCGTCTTCTACTTTTGCATATCCTAAAGTATAAGACAGAAATTTTCCTTTTGGATAATATCTTTTATAACTTTCTAAGAAATCTAGTCCTGGAAGATTCAACTCTTCTATTTTCTGTTTGGTGAGTTCACTTAATCCTTTTCCCTTACTACCGAATTCCGTTTGATAAGCATTTTTTTTATTTAAATACTTGAAAACCTCCTCTTCACTCATTTCTAAAATTGGGGCTAGAGCCTTTGCTGTCTTTTCTTTATCTACTACATGTTGAGGTTTATTTTTGTCATCTGTTCTGGCTTCTGATAGATAGGCAATTAGTTTATATGAGGTCACGTTTAATGCAAGGATCTCACTATCACTAGAATATATCGTTCCTCTTTTGGCTTTGATCGTATCTGTTTTCGTAGTTCTTTGATTTGCTAACTTTTGAAGATTAACACCATCTATACTACTAGATGTTGATAGTTCTATCACTCGGATAATCATAATACCAAATAAAAAAAGAGAAAGAAAAATCACAATCTTACTGTATTTTATATGATTACGTATTTTTTTCTTTCTCTTCATCTTAAAATCACACCTTATTCATTATCTTGAGTTATTGTTTTAATATTGTTATTATTATAACTCAATCCCTGTGCTTCTGCAACCTCCTGAATTTTGGTAAGAGATGCTAATTCATCTATTGTCATAGATAAACTCTCGTTAGTTTTTTCCTGTGTTTCTATTTTCTTTTTTTCTTGTTCTACTTCAAAATTCACCTTAGCAAGCGTAGCTTTGGAAAAAACAATAGAAATTGGTGATGCCAATAGCAAAAAAACAGCCACTGTATATAAAAATTTTTCAAATTTGGACATTTTCAATTTTTTCTTTCCCTTTTTTCTTGACACGATATCATCTCCCTATTTTATTCTTTCTATTACACGAAGTTTTGCACTTCTAGCTCTTGGATTTTTTTCCAATTCCTCTTTTGTCGGTAGGATTGCTTTTTTCTCTACTAACCTAAAATTTGGTAAATATTCTTGTGGAATAGTGGGTAACCCTTTTACCTTAGAATCTATATCACAGTTTTCTTTAAAATATTTTTTTACAATTTTATCTTCTAGCGAATGGAAAGTAATTACAGAAACTCTTCCTGAAATTTTAACTAAGTCCAAGGCTTGAACTAATGCATTCTTTAGAGCTTCCAATTCATGGTTCACTTCTATTCTAATTGCTTGAAATATTTGTTTTGCTGGATGTTTTTCTATTCTAAACTTCATTGGTACTGCACTTTTTATAATTTCAACGAGTTCCAATGTAGTTTCTATTTTTTTCTCTTTTCGATACTCTACAATTTTTTTTGCAATATTAGAAGCAAACTTACTTTCTCCATATTGATAAAAGATTTTGGATAGCTGTTGCTTAGAGTAAGTATTCACCAACTCATAAGCAGAAAAGTCTTGCGATTGATCCATCCTCATATCTAACTTTGCATCTTGATGATAGCTAAATCCTCTTTCCCTTTGGTCAAGTTGTGGAGAAGATACCCCAAGATCAAACAAAATACCATCTACTTTAGTAATTCCTACTTCTTGTAATTGATCTTTCATATTAGAAAAATTACTTTTTATAATAGTGAAGTTAGTACCAATCTTATTTAAAAGATTAGTACTATATTGAATCGCTTCACTATCTTGGTCAAAGGCGAATAGATGCCCTCTTTTTATTCTCTTCAGGATATTACTACTATGTCCTCCATAACCTAGCGTAGCATCAATAATTACACTGTCTTCTTTTAAATGTAAGGAGGTGATAGACTCCTTTAATAAAACACTAACATGCATTATAATGTCACACTTTCATCAAATAGATTCTCAGCTATATCAGACATGTTGTCTTTCGCAGAATTAAAGAATTCATTCCAATTGTCTAAGGCCCATATTTCTAAACGATTTCCAGCACCGATTACCACACATTCCTTTGTGATATTGGCATAAGAAATTAAAGGGGAGGTAATATTAATACGACCTTGTTTATCAAATTCTGCATAAGTAGCGCCTGATAAAAAGAAACGAACAAAACTTCTCGCGTCCTTTTTAGTAAAAGGTAGAGATTCTAATTTTTCAACAATCTTTTGCCAATCTTTTTTTGAATAAGCAAAAAGACAGTTTTCTATTCCACGAGTTACTACAAATTCTCCTCCTAAATCATCACGAAATTTAGAAGGGATAATCAATCTGCCTTTATCATCAATATTATGATGATATTCACCCATAAACATAGAAATCCCCCACTTTCTACCACAATCAACCACTGCTTATCTTTATACTACTATATAGACTTATTTTTGTAAATACGGATTGAATAAAAAAAATAGAAAATTTTCTACTTTTTTCTATTTTTTACATTTTATTTACATTTTACCAATTTCTCCATATTTTTTATAAAATTTCTCAACTCGGGATGTTTTCATAAGACTTTTTTTCTCTCCACTATTTCCCTTCAATCCCTCTTCCAGAGTATCGTAATATTCCTGATCCTTAGGAAATACTGTGATAATATTATCACAGTCTGGCAGCGTAACCACCTGAAGCAAATGAATTTTATTTCCATCTCTGTCGTATCCAACATTTGGATATTTGACTTCATAGATTTCAAAGAAAAATTTCCGATTCAAATTGGCCTGACTGCCTTTTAATATATTGGGTAAATTACGAATTAATTCTTCTACATCTACATCCTCACTAAAACAGGAAGCTCGGTTTCCTTTATTATGTGGCCTTTTAGCATGTTCTATCGTACGTTCTATATCATAATTAACAATCTGATTATGCGTATATCTATCTTCTAACTGTCCTATAGGTCTACCTGTTTTTATTCTTAAATAAATTCTAGTGCAGTTCCATTCGTTCTTCAAATGAGATCTTAAATTTTTAGTATTAATCGCGGAAATTATCTGATAAGATTCTTCATACTTTTTTAATCTTAAATAGGATAAAGCTTTATAAAATTGTTGGTTTTCTTTTTTTCTCAGATGGTCGCTGAAATCTGCCTTTTCAAAGTTATCAAGTGCTTCTTGATAATTTCCTCTATTAAATTCCATTTTTCCTATACTATAAAAGGATATTGGGTTAGGCCTTCCCTTTTCTTTTAATGTATCTGTATTGAGTTGCAAATATATGTCTTTTGCTATATCATAGTTTCCTAACTTTTGATAGGCATCTCCCATTACCCTTATTGTATCTGATTTAATCTCGGAAAAATCTTTTTCGTGTTTTTTAATATCATCCATATTTCTCATAATCTCTTCACAAATATTTAGACCAATTTCTGGATATCCTAACTTAGTCTTTCCCCTTGCCATCTGTATTAATATATTCCAGTACAACTTATCCTTAGGACCCCTTTTTGCTTTGATTAAATATTCCATGGATTTTTTATAATTATCTTCCATCTGTTCTATTCTTCCCATCAAGAAATAATATCTTCTCATGAATTCTTCCTTTGAATTACAAAATTTGGCTTCCTGAAGTTCCTTTCTAGCTTGTTTTGAATCTCCTATATCTATTAAAATAATTGCTTTTTCTAGACAGATATAATTCGTATCATCGTTTTCTTCAGGACATTCTCTAAACCTTCGATAGATATCATTTACTAATTCTGGATCCTCCTGCTTATCATAAAATCCATTTAAAATTAGCGAAGCTGCATCATAGTCCTGATCCTGGAATCTTAAACCCGCCAGGGCAACTCTTGAAAATATTTCTGGATATGGACTAGTCTCTATATTAATTCTGAAATATTGTTCTGCTAAATCATAGTTTTCTCTATGTTTTGCAATAATCCCTAGTTTATATAATGAGCTATATTTATTTTTTAGATCTTTATCAATTATTTCTTTATATAGTGATTCTGCTTCATCTAAATATTGTAGATCTAATAATATACATGCTTTTTGATAAAGTCCATAGGAATCTCCTGGATACAATTTTAGATATTTGTTAATTTCCGTTAAGGCAAGATTAAACTTACCCTTATTTTGTAATTGTCTGATGCTCATGATAATCTTTTTTTTGCCTTGTTGGTTTTTTATACTAGTGTCATTTTCTCTTTCATATCTCTTTTTATGTCTACTATAACCTTCTCGTTTCATACCCCACCTCTTTTATTTGCTATTATACAAAAAAAGTTGAAGATTATCAACCGTTTTTATTTTTCAATTATTTATTAGATGATCTTTCTACAGTCCGCCTCTAAAAGTGCTAGTTAGCAAATGATTTTATTTCATCTTGCAATAATGCTAAGAATTCTATTTTATCTACCGTAGTTGTATCTTTTTGGCCATGAATTCTATAACTAACTGTATGGTCTTCCTTTTCCTTATCGCCTAATACTAGTGTATATGGTATTTTCTGTGTTTGTGCCTCACGCAATCGATATCCTAATTTTTCATTTCGAATATCTAATTCTACCCTTATCTTGTTTTCCTTTAAATATTCTGTAATCTCTTTTGCATAATCTCCTTGATGTTCACTAGATACAGGAATTACTTTTACTTGAACTGGACTTAACCATGTTGGTAGTAGTCCTTTTGTTTCTTCTAGCAAAAATGCAGTAAAGCGATCAATGGTGCCAAGTATTGCTCTATGAATCACCACAGGACGTTCCTTTTGTCCTTTTTCATTAATAAATGTTAAATCAAATCTTTCTGGAAGTAGAAAATCTAGTTGACAGGTAGATAGTGTTACATCATGCCCAATCGCAGACTTTACCTGTACATCCAATTTTGGACCATAAAAGGCTGCCTCATCCTCTGCCTCATAAAAATCTAATCCTAAATTAGTTAATACCTCTCTTAACATGGTCTCAGCTTTTTCCCACATTTCATCATCGTCAAAATACTTTTCTTTTTCCCTACCACGAAGAGATAATCGAAAGGAGTAATCTTGAAAGCCAAAATCCTTATAAACATCTAAAATTAATTTTACAACATTTGCAAATTCTTCTCCCACTTGGTCTAGACTACAAAATATATGAGCATCATTTTGACACATGCATCTAACTCGCTCTAACCCACAAACAGCACCACTTGCTTCATATCTAAAGTCATGAGCAAGTTCTCCAATTCTAATTGGTAGTTCTCTATATGAATGTAATTCATTCTTAAATACTAACATATGATGTGGGCAATTCATTGGTCTTAACACAAATTCCTCATCATCCATCTGCATTTTAGGAAACATATCCTCTTTATAATGGTCCCAATGTCCACTTGTTTTATATAAATCTACACTTCCTAAACTCGGGGTATATACATGTTGATAGCCTAATGAAATCTCTTTATCTTTTATATATTTTTCTAAATGATACCTGATCATCGCACCATTAGGTAACCATAAAGGCATTCCCTTACCTACTAAATCATGCGTCATAAATAGTTTTAAATCTTTTCCTAATTTTCTATGATCTCGTTGTTTTGCCTCTTCTAATTCTTCTAGATGTTTTTGTAAATCTTCCTCCGACTCAAAACAGATACCATAAATTCTTTGTAACATCTTATTTTTAGAATCACCCTTAAAATACGCTCCTGAGACTTTTAAAAGTTTAAAGTACTTTAGTTTTTTTACCGTATCAACGTGTGGCCCTCTACAAAGATCAGTAAAATCTCCTTGTGTATAACAACTAATCACCACATCTTCTTCATTCATTCGATTAATTAAATCAATTTTATAGGGATCTTCCTTAAATCTTTCTAATGCCTCTTTTTTTGTTATTTCTTCTCTTATGATTCGTTTTCCATCTTTTGATATTTTTTTCATTTCCTTTTCTAGTTTTGGTAAATCTTCTTCCCTAATTACATCGTTTCCTAAATCTACATCATAATAAAATCCTTCTGCAATTACAGGTCCTACCCAAAACTTTGCTTCAGGATATAAATGTTTTATAGCTTGAGCAAGTAAATGGGCACATGAATGGTTCATAATACTTAATTTTTCATTTTCTTTTATATTTATCATAATTTCCTCCTTCATAATAAAAACTCCAATAATAATATTGGAGTGCAATTCACACGGTACCATCCAGGTTTTTTCTTAATTTTAGATAACGGTTATCCCGGAATTACTTTTCATAGTTCAACTAATAAGGTAGTAATTATTTTTTCTTTGATTCGTTTTCACCCTCCACGAACTCTCTTTACAAAGATCTAAAATAATCGTGTCCTTACTCCCTGTTTTTAATATAAATTGATTATAACACATATTTAATTGATGTGCAAATATTTTAATCGGTATCTGTTTGGGTTCCTACAACTTTTATTTTTGCAATAAAAGTATGTTTTGCAATCTCACTGGTTGCCTCTTCATCGATCCATACCCTTAAAGAGTAGGTATTGGTTTCATCTGGTTTTAATACCTTAGCATCGCTATCAAAACTACTACTGTCTAAGATGATTTTCCCATTATTTCTTTCATCTTCAGTTTCTTTATTGGATTCACTTAATAATATATCCTCTCTTGAGTGATTATTCTTTGTTAAAATATATCGAATCATATTATTGGGAATAGTTTCTTCTTCATTTTCATCCTCTATATCCAAATAGATTTTATACTCACTATCAATATTTCCATTATTTGTTAATTCAAAGGTATAAATATTATCTTCCTTGGCAAGTGCTGTCTCTTTAGTAAGTGGAATTGCTTCTGCTCCAGAAATATTAATAAACTCGTCTTCATTTTCAATTACTAAAGATAGAGTCCCCGCTACTATAGTGTTTGTTTTATTTCCTTCTATACGCAAGGTTAGCCAGGCATAAGTGGTTCCTATAGCCAAAACAATAAAAAGAAGTATTACTATTATAATTTTTCTTTTATTCCCCTTTGTATTTTTCTCATTTTCTTTGATTTCATTCATTATAATCACCCTTTATAATTAAGATTACACCAAAAATAGGGAATATACAATTCTTTCTTCCTATTTTTTATTGATTTGACATTTTCTTGTCTTTTTTAGTTGATGATTATAATCATTTAAAAATAGTTCGATTTCTTTATTCTGATTATTTATAATATCTTTTGATTTTAAAATTGTAGTTTCTAAATGCTCTATTTCTTTATCCGTAGGATTATGGAAATAACAAACATCTAAGGCATGTTCTACAAGAATATCGGCACTCCTTCTTAATGAAGATGTACAATGACAATAATGTTTTAAATTTAGTCCTTGATGTGGTCCTTTTATATCATAAGTAGCAGATGGATAAAAATCTAAAATAGCATGATATGCCTTATTAAACTTTTGATTTACATTACTTCCCGATAAATTTTGTATTTCTTGCTGTACTTTTAAAAGGTCTTCTTCATTCACCTCATGCACTCGGTATAAGGTAGGATACCCCTCTTTGGAATGAGCAAAAAAATCAGCCACATTGCTTCCTGTTAATACCATAAGTGTGCTAATAATCGTTTCTGCTCTAGAATTACCTAAAATAACTTGTTTTGGATCATCTTCTTTAAATTTTTTGTTTAAATAAATTTCCTTTGCCCGAAAATGGTCTTCTAAGATATAAGTCAAATCGTTTAATAAGGTAACCATTTCTTGTAACTGAAAATCATCGCATCCATACTCTATAATATGATTAATTTCATCATAACTACATTGTTTATGATTATTAATAATCGTTTTCATATATTTTTGATTTATTATATAACCACTATTATCTATTTCAAAAAAGTATGACTGTGCAAGACGCGGAACACGCTCTTTTAATGAGGCTAAATCGACAGAAAAGGATTCCTGAAAAATAGGAATAAAATCTTTTTTTAAATCATTCATATCATTCGTTGGTTTATTTGGTAAATATATGGTACTCCCTCTTTTGATAGCTTCGTGAATATTTAATGATTCAAATGGAAGATATCCTAAAGGAGTAGCAATATGAACCCCTAATAAAATATTTCCATTTGATAGTTTTCTTACACTTAAAGCATCATCTATTTCGACAGTGTTAGAACCATCAATTGTAATAATATAGTCATCTAGTATTACTCTATCTGGATAATTATTCTTACTAATCCTCGTTTGATACATATTTAATTCATCTACTAAGATTTCATCGAAATCCTTATTAATAAGGTAAGTAGATAAGGAAGTTTCCTTATCTACTTCTATCCCCTGGTTTAGCAACAGTTTTTCCAATTGTAATAAGGAGTCACTTTTATTTCTTTTTAAAGAACTTTTTAGTTCTTTTAGACATTTCTTCCTTTGTTCGCAAGAAAGATCAAACTGTTTATTTTTATAGATTAATTCTAAAACTTTATAGTAATACGAAATATCTATAGAATCAGACCTATCATATTCAATCATTTCCATCTCTTTCTTGCATAGATTATAAAAAATAGTATTTCCCTCTTTATCTATACAGTTAACCAATTTTGGAAACTGATAAAATAATTTTTCAATGTAAGAAATATTTTTAATTTCTGTAGTTAAAAATTCCAACAGTTGATATGGGTTATCTCGTTGTTTCTGATAATCTTTAATGGCCTCTGTAATCAAGTTTTCTAGTTTTTCAAATTGTTTTTCCTCCCCTTGGGTTATAGGAGATTGTTCAATCTTTTGCTTTTGAACTGTTTTTAATTTATCAAGTACTTTATTTAGACGCTTTTCTATTTTTTTATCATATAAACTTTTTTCGATTAGGGATTTCAGCCAGATCATACTCTGGTATATATAATCTAAATGAGGCCATGTTTCAAATCGGTCTAGTGAAAAATGTACAAAGGAAAAAAGAACCTCTTCTATTGGTAAGTTACTTTTCTCTTCTTTAACAATGACTTTGATATCATCAATTTTAATATTAGAACCTTTCTGTTCAAAACATTGATTGATTTTTCTATCTAAACCTAACTTCATAATTAACTTCTCCTATTTTTACTTACTAATTCTATGGATACCGTTAATTGCTTAATACGCTCAATAATTCGCTTTGCTTTTACCTTATCTACCCCTGTAGTGGTAATAGACAAATGATTTTCCAATTCTTCTAGTGTTAAATTAGATGTAAAGAAAGTAGGTAAGTTTTCTTCCATTCTATACTGCAATATTGGCCCTAATATTTCATCTCTACTAAAACTGCTTACATTTTCTGCACCTATATCGTCTAAAAGTAATAATGGCACCTTTTTAATATAATTAAATTTTTCTTCATAATCCGTTTTAAAGGAAGCCTTTAAGTCTCTTAAAAACTCTGGATAATATAAACAGGCACATTTTACCTTTTTTTTAGCCATATCATTAAATAAAGCAGCTACTAAATAGGTTTTTCCAGCACCAAACGAACCATTTAAATAAAGACCTTTAAGGTTTTCTTTTTTTCCGTAATTTTTAACGAAATCTTTTATGTATTTCATAACAGGAACTCTAGCTGTGTCATCCTTATATACCTCTTTAAAAGAGGCTTTCCTTATTTCCTTAGGAATATCATAATACTTAATATGTTTTAAATACTCGTTTTCTAAGTCCATCTTTTCTTTTTTTGCACAACTTACATAAGAAAAATCAATTCCCTTTTCACTTTTTTCTGGTTTTAAGCAATAACCATTTATTTTATTTTTACAAAAGGATAATCCTCTACAATGTTCACAATTATGGTGTTCTAAAAAACATTCCTCTAATATTGAGGTATACTTCATTAAAACTTCTTCTTTTATTGGTAGGTCAGATACATATTGATAAAATTCTTTATTACTACATGCTTCCATATAAGAATGTTTCAGGCTAGTGATATTTGACTTTTCTACATATTCTTTGATATCCAACATCTTACCACCACCATCTCTAAATTTATTGTAATAAAATTATTAGAAAAAGGCAATATTTATTTATAAAGAAATCTTAATACTGCCTTCTTCTTTCGTAATTAAGTATGGAATCTTTAATTGGTTGAATCGATTAATAATTTCCTTATGAGGGTGATTGAATTTATTATTTTTACCCGCTGATATCAACGCTAGTTTAGGTTTTACTTTTTTTAAAAAACTTAGACTACTACTTGTCCTACTTCCATGATGACCAACTTTTAAAATATCAATTTTCTCTAATTCATATCGATCCATGATCCTTTTCTCACTTTTACAGGAAGCATCTCCCATAAATAGTAAACTTTTTGCATTGGATTCTATATAAAAAACTAGACTACTATCGTTCTCATCTTCTAAGTCTTGATTCAAAGAGAAAAATTTTAAATTCCCCACTTCAAAGTAATCCCCTGATTTTGACACTCTGGTATTAGGAAAAGCTCTTCTTAAAGCTTTTTCATAGTAATTTAGCTTTCCTTCATTAATCAATATTTTTGCAACAGAAAAGTTTTCTATTAAGTTCATAGCTTCTCCTAAATGATCAAAATCCCCATGGGTAAGTATTAAAAGATCTAGTTTTTTAATTCCTTGTTTTTTTAAATAAGGAATCGTTATATTTTTTACAATGGAAGACTTATTTTTTCTTCTCTTCCACTTTTCTTTATTATAAGATTGAACCCCGCCTGTATCTATAAGGATATTTTTATGATTGGAATGCAGCAAAATAGAATCTCCTTGCCCAATATCTAACATCACTAAATAATCCTTGTTCATTAAATATGGATAAGTATAATGAAATAAAATCACCAAAAACAGCGGAACTATATATAAATATTTTTTATGTAATATGGCAAAGAAAAACAAAATAATAAAAACTTCATACACAAAATAAAAGATATATGGGATATCACAAAAAATAAGTTTAGAGCACGTAATCTGGTTTAAAAGATTACTACTTTGTTCTAATATCATAATCATCAAGTTAAAAATTCTTTCTAATGGTGGAATAAAAAAAGTGATAAAAGCCAAGGGAAAGATAGCGATACTAATAAGTGGTACATAAAAGAGATTATAAATAATACTGAAAGGATTTACTTGATTAAAACTATATAAAGTAATAGGTAAACTTATTATGAACGAAAAAAAGGATATCATAGATAATTTGATTAAATAGTTTTTATACTGGTTGATATAGTTTCCTAATACAATTAAGGAAAATGCAATACTAAAAGAATATAAAAAGGCAATATCAAATAGATAATTTGGATTGATTAACAAGGAAAGAATCGTTATTATTATAAAAATGTGAACTGGTTTTACATGAAAATAATAAATTCTATTGATTGAGAAGAAAATAAAGAATAAAACTGCACGTAAAATGGAAGGCGAACATCCAACTAACAGTAGATAAAAACATAACAATATTCCCACTAATAAATATCGTGTTTTTTCTTTTAATTTTAATTTTTGAAATAATTTTAATAAAATCATAGATAATAGGCTAATGTGCATACCACTAATTGCAAATAAATGGCTAATTCCTAACTCCTGATAATTTCTAATTATATTTTTAGGAATTAAGGAATGATCTCCTAAAATAAATACCCTTAAATATGGATTTTGTGTCTTTTCAAATACTAAGTTTTTTATGCGATAAAATAAGTATTGATTTTTTTCAATTAGAAACATTTCCTCTATTTCCATTAAATAATATATTTTCTTTCTTTCTAAATATTTTCTATAGTTAAATAATCCTTCTGTTGTATTTTCATCAGGTTTTCTTAAAACTCCTTTTATACTTAATCTATCCCCTATTTGAATCTGATTTAAAAGTTTTTTCTTTTCTTTTTGTGTCTTAAAATAATAGGTTGCAATTACTTGTTCTTTTCCTTTTATATAAAGTTTTAATTGATCTCCATCTGCAAAATAATTGGTAACAATTCCCTTAATTTCTTTGGTATCTTTTGAATATATGCTCTTTGTTGTTTTAAAAAGGGAATGGATAATAAAAGGGAGACTTACTAATACTAAAAGTAAATAAAAATAGTTAGAGAGTAATATTTTCCTTAATTTTATCAAATAATGAATCTCCTATACCATTGACTTTTTTTACTTCTTCAATACTTTGAAAACCTCCATTTTTATTTCGATATTCTATGATACTTTTAGCCTTAGCCTCTCCTACTCCTGATAAGGTCATTAATTCTTCTAAGGTTGCCTGATTAAGGGATACTTTTTTATTTTCATCTTGAATGTTATAAGATGAGTCAATACAAGCATCATTCGTAACTCCATCACTTCCTGTTGTACAATTTTTTCTAACTGTTTCTTCCTTTTCTTTTGTTTTTTCAAAATTTCTTACTTCATAATAACTATATACAATAATTACCATTTCATCTTCTAATTTCTTACTTAAATTCAGAACACTGGTGTCGCCTAATTTAGTAACTCCCCCTGCCAAATTAATAGCATCAATGACTCTACTTCCTTTTTTTAATGTATAAATGCCCGAATTCATTACCTCTCCTTTTACATCTACCATAATTTCTTGTAGTGATTCTTCTTTTTCCAGCTCCTTTTCTTTCTTTTTAACGCTAACTTTCTTTTCAGTTAGCATCGTTTTTGTACTTTTCTTTTCTTTTTTTCCACCTGTATAATAAATTCCTATTATGATAGATAAAATCACAACCAGAATACTAATAGAGAGTAGAATTTGTTTTCGATAGCGATATTTAAATGTCATGTCATTCCCTCCTACTTTATTATTAGACAAAAAAAAGAAAAGTTCTTAGCTTTTCCTTTCTTCTTATGATTTTTTCAAATCATCACGAATTCTATTTTCTACACTTACTCGCTGTGCAATAGTTAAAGCAGCGACTAAACAAATTGTATAGCTTCCTCCATAGCTCATAAATGGAAGCGGAACTCCAGTTAATGGAATGAGACCAAATAGACCTAGTAAATTAACAGCGATATGGGAAAAGATATAAACCGCAATTCCATAACACATCATAGCTCCTCTATTGGTATAGCTTCTTCTACCGATTAAAAGAATTCTATATAGAATAAACATATAAAGTAAGATAATCAACACTCCAAATAAGGATCCCATTTCCTCTACTATAATCGCAAAAATAAAATCAGTATAGGGCTCTGGCAGATATAAATATTTCTGAGTAGAATTTCCAAGTCCTACCCCTGTTAAACCTCCATTATTAATTGCAATATAACCATTGCACACTTGAGATCCTGTAGTCAATAACTTAGAACAGGGATCTTTAAAATCAAAACGGGAAACTTGTCTTTCTAGTAAAACGCTATTTCCTGTTGTTGAAATTGCTAGTGCTACTACTATAACTAATCCTACGCATCCAAATAAAGTTTTAGATTTAATTATTTTTGGTATAGGAGATGCTATAAAAAGGCAGAAAACGATTACCGCAAAAATAATAGCGGTTCCAAGGTCTGGTTGTAACATAATTAAAAGTGCGATTCCACAAGCAACAGCAATAGGAAATAAACTGGTTGTATATCCATCCAATTTTTTTTGTTTCATTTCATAAAACCTAGCAATCCAAACAATAAAAATCACCTTAATAAATTCACTAGGTTGAATACTAACAGGACCAAAATCAAACCAACTAACAGAATGGTTGGTTGCCTTTCCATAAATCAGTAGAACTACTAAACTAGCCGTAGCACCTAGTAATAAAAGCCAAGAGAAAATCCCATATGCTTTAGTATTAAACCTAATCATCACAAAAAATAGAATAACCCCACACACCAAAAAAATAGCTTGTTTAATAAAATAGTTGTAAGGACTTACTGCATGAGACATATATGCTGTAACATTAGAGGAAGAGAAAACCATAACAAGACCAATGATAAATAACAAAACAGTCACAATCAGAAGTGGCTTATCCAAGTATTTAAAAACTTTTTTGTTTTGTTTCCTCTTTGCCATTAAAACCCTATCCTTTCTTTTTTATCATATCATAAATATTCCTACTTTTACAGACCCATTTTTTTTAGGTAAATTTGATTAACATAATTTCGCATTTTACATAACCTATAATAGATTAAGTAAAGGAGGCTATGTCATATGTATTACTATGGTGGTGGATCATCTTGTTGTCAAAACTCATGTCCACAAATGTATTATTCAAACAATTGCTGTGGA
>CAJUJA010000023.1:0-1680 GCA_910586635.1 uncultured Bacilli bacterium
TCATAAGGCGATCCATAGAGACTTTACCATAATTAATATAAGTAATACTAATTACTTTTTCATCTTCTTCTATCAGTTCATGATCATAATACTCTAACCCATTATATACAGAATAAATACTTTCGTAGGCATTTTTATATTTTTCCAAGATTTTTTGATCAGAAGAAGAAACTACTTCGCGTGACTTTAATATCTCAAGTTCTTCTTTTTCATTATAATAAATTTCATATTGGATATCTACTTTCGAATTGTCCTCAGTAGAGGTATCTCTTTTACATGTAATATAATTAAAATCCTTCGTATCATATTTACTAGTATCAATAGAAGTAGACTGAATACCTCCTTGACTCTTACCACACCCAGTAAGACATAGAACCATTCCTAACAATAGAATTACTAATTTTCTATTCATCTTTTTTCTCCCTTTCCTTTAATAATCTGAGTAAAGTTTTTTGATTTTTTACAATCGTAGTCATTTGGTCATGCAATTCTTCTAAAATTAGCTCACTTTTTAAATCAATTCGATAATCATTTTGATTTCTTAAACTATCTTTTTCCGCCTGGCGATTTTGACTCATCATAATAATAGGAGCTTGCAAAGCTGCAATACAAGATAGTACTAGATTAAGTAGAATAAATGGATAAGGATCTATACGATTAGACTTACTTAATATCATAGTATTTAAAACAATCCATCCAATCAAAAATAATGTAAATAAAAGAATAAATGTCCAACTTCCTGCAACTTCACTAATCTTATCAGCAATTTTATCTCCTCGTGTCATCTTGGAAGCTTCCTGTTTATCTACATCAATAGAAATTGGCTGATCAATTAATAAGTCTAATAGTTCCTCCTCATCCTGTTCTTGTAAATCTGCATTTAGTAGCATTCTAACAATTTCTTTTTTTGTTTTTCTTTTTTCCATACAAATCACTCCATTATAATTGTATCACAGTATCACTAAGTTAAAAACTGATTCATCATATCAAACACTTGACTTTTCATATAAACACCATATTGTGAATTCAGGTTTGGAATAAATAATTGATTTTGGACCATTTTAATCTTAGAATCTGAACCAGCATAAATTATTTTTTGAAAATAAAAATCTTGATTCTTCTTAGATTTTAATAATATTTTATCTAAAATATCCAAACTGGAATCACTCATAACCGTAATATTTTTTTCTGAAATATGGTATTTTACAATATTATGGAAAAGATATTTCATCAACTTATAACACTGGTTAAAAAAATCATCCTGACCATTTTCTAATATAAAAACCAAGTTGTTAGTCTGAAGGGCTAATTCTTCTCCAATATTATTTCCCTCAGTAGTAACATAAATAATAATATGATCTAGGGGAATATCCTTTCTAGGATAAAACACTCTAATAGGAAGTAAATCATTCTCTAGGACAATTTGATAATTTGATATATTTTCTCTTGAAATACTTGGATGAAAAATCCCTCTTAACTCTCGGTACAATCGATACCTGATATTCTGTTTCATATCTACCACCATTTTTATCTTAACATAGAAAAAGAAAGTGGTATAAAACTTTCTTTTATACTTTACACTATTTGATAACCTAATCTTTAAAAAAAGATAAAATTCCCTTTTTTCTAATTAAAGTAGGAATATTAGGATCATTTACAATAGAATGAATAATAGTATTC
>CAJUJA010000023.1:1690-6769 GCA_910586635.1 uncultured Bacilli bacterium
AGTATTCGATAAATGATAGGTAGAACCATACTTCAAAAGAAATTTGGACTTAGAATACCTTCTATCAATCATAACCACTGGAACTTCCATAGAATAATCTAACTTTACTTTTTTATCTACACCAGCAATATAATCGTCTTTATAGATTCCATAAACAGAAGAAATAAACATATTATAGTTAAACTGATCACATATGTTATAAATTTTATCTATTTTTTCATCTAAATTCATTAAAAAGTCTTTCAATCTTTTTATTTCCGTAAATAACTCTATATCATAATCAAATATAATTAAATGATATGGTAGTTGTAGAATTTTCTCTATTTCTAAATCTTTGTTACGAATATCCATATACTCTATTTGATTATTTTTATTTTCTTTTAAACCATTAAAGTTATAATGAATTGTAGAAATTCTATCTGGAGTTGTTAAAACCAAACACTTTAAATGATGAGTTTCTAGCTTTTTACTAAAATAATCAACGGGTGCTAATTCCTCATAAATATTAATAGCATAAGAAAAGGATTTCATAGGAAATAAAGTATATAATTTTACATTTGATATTTTACTAATAAACCCACTACAGTCTACATCTTCATAATTTAAAAAAAGCGAAATATCATTAGATTGTATTTTAAAACCAGTATGAATATAAAAAGGATCTAAATCTCTAGGAATAGTCTGGGTATTTCTACAGTAATTTATTTTTCTAGTATAATCTGGCCATTTTTCACCCATTTCTTTACAAAACAAATCATAGTACTTATCTTTATTAATTACCCGTTCTCCTGCTACAACACCTATCTCTACTTGCTTAAATAATGTGATTTTTTCTTCCAACATTTTTAACATAGATAAAATAGTATCATAAGAAACACAATCTTTTTGACGAAGAATAGTATGAATAAATATCGGAAATTCACCTTGCTGTTTTAGAACACTAATAATCTTTATTACTTGATTAATGACTTGTTCATTATCTAAAAAACAAAAAAGATGAACCTTAGTATGATTGGAAAGAGCATCAGAAGCGATATTTAGAATAGTAGGATTTTTCATTAAATTAGAGTCATTCTCTAACTGATGATAAGTTGGTAATAAATCATTTCCTAAACTAAAATTTCTATAACCATTTTTATAATTATAGTTTATATTTTCTAAATTAGAATATAAGTAATTTCCCATTAACATAGATAAATTTGGCATCAACTCATTAAATTTAATATCAAAGGAGTCTTTGGAAGCTACACCTAAACCATTAATCAAAAAAAGAACTGTCTTTGTAATATCATTTTGCACATATATCACTCCTACTATTATACTCTTCTTTTATTATACCACAAGAAAGAAAAAAAACACGAATTGAAGTGTTTTATTTTACATCTTGAAGTTGATATTCTCTGATAAAAGTATCTACCGTTTTGGTATCATTTATATTAATAATATTCGAATACATAGATCCATCTTTTATATAAATAACTGCTGGATAATTAAAATCCGGCGGATTAATAGATAAAGTGGTTAACATTTTTTCATACTTGCTATCAGAATAATTTTTTACATCATAATCAATATAATTAATTTTCTTCTTCTTCAAATGATTTCTAATTTTTTTACAATCCTTACATTTTTTAGAATCACTATTCCATATATATAACACTTTGGTTTCAGAACCCTTCATCATATTTTCAATGTTACTACTGCTATTATTACCACCAATTCCAATAAAATTCATAATTAAGTAGCATACTAAGATCACTACTAAAATAGCCACTACTAATATTATAATTTTCTTATTTTCTTCCCTATTTATCCCCTTCTTATTTTCTTCGTTCATCTTTCTTTCCTCCTTTTATTCATCTAATAGCAAAAAGTCATATGCTTGAACCATGTCCTTTTTTTACTAACATATCCTCTTTAAATATATCATTCCCTTTTTCATCTAAAAAAATCATTTTTAAATCTCTTTATTCAAAATCATTATTACCATCATTCTGAATACGAAAACCTAAATGAGTATATTTATTTAGTCGAAACACATCAATATCAGTAACAACTAAATCATGATATTTTTTTAACTATAAATTTATCTAAAGCCTTTTCTTTCTCTAATCCTTCCATTTTATTATCAAATAGATAAAATCCATAAATTAAAAACAGGAGAAGAAAAACAGCAATACAATACTAAGTATCAAACCCTTTTTATTAATTTTATTTCTGTCTAAATTTTCACCTACCCTACTTTAAATATACTATACTATAAATTCAAAAAAAAATAAATAGAAAATATTTATTTTTTTAATCTTTCTAATTTTTCTAAAGCCTCATCAAAAGTAGAAACTCCTATGATCTTAATTTTTAATTTTTTCTTTTTCTTCAACTGCTTACATTCTTGATAGTTTTCACCCTTAGGAACAATAAAAATATCTGCATTCTCCTTTACTGCTCCTAAAAGCTTATGTTTTACTCCCCCAATTGTTAATACTTTTCCCTCACTATCAATCTCTCCAGTACCTGCGATCTTAAGACCTCTAGTAATATCTTTTCTTGTTAATTTATTATAAATATCTAGTGTTTCTATAATTCCTCCGCTTGGGCCAGACTCTGTTCTTTTAAATTTTATCTTAATTACTGGATTTGTCTTATAAGTACGAACAGCATTTACATAAATTCCTAATATTAATTTACCATTCTTTTTATAAAGTGTAACATCGATTTTCTTTTTCCTGTGATTTCTTTCTACTAGCAATTGTATAGAATCATTTTCTTGATAAGTGGATAAAGTAGTTTTAAAGTCCTCTAAATCACTAATTTTCTTACCATCCACTTCTAATATTTTATCTCCCACCTTTAAAGAATTCTTAGTATCCTTATCGATATAATAAATGTATAACTCTGTTTTAATTACCTGATAAAATTTATTTGCTTTTAAATACGCATTTTTTATTGCATGATCATGAGCATTTAACAAATCAATATTACTCCTAAAATTAACATCCTTAGCATCTTCTAAGCTATCATATGTATAACTACTAATTTTTAATCTTTCCCAATCTGGTATTACATAACTCAATATATAAGTAGCAATAGTTGCTCTAGACTCACTAACATAAGCGAGGTTAAAATTCCCTTTCGAAGTAGCCCCCTTTTCTACTTCAATGCGATCTCCCACTTCCATAATGCCTCCACCAGTAATAATATAATAATCAAGTGGCCACATAAAAAGAGCGTAAAGAATTACAAAAAAAATGATATTTTTATAATATTTTTTAATAAACTCTTTTATTTTTTCATAAAAATTAATAAACATGAAATCAGTCCTTTATGTTTAATTATATCAAAAAGTTGGTGAATTATGAAAAATAAATTAATCCAAGGAATCATATTTGTCATCTTTTTGTCATTAATAGTAAATCCAACCTTAATCACTTCTGAAATTATAAATGCCCTTAAAGTCTTTTGTACTACATTGTTTCCTTCTATTTTTCCATTCTTCTTAATTAGTGATTTATTAATTAGTTATAACTTTTGTAATACCCTAAATAAATATTTTGCTAAAATAAACAACTTTCTATTCCATACCTCCAATGCTTCTAATTTTGTTATTATAATGAGTGTTTTTTCAGGATTTCCTAGTGGTGCTAAATATATTAAGACCCTTCTAGATAAACATATGCTAAATATAAATCAAGCAAACTACTTGATTACCTTTACTCATTTTGCCAATCCACTATTTGTATTATCAATTACCAAATCTTTATTTTCTAACAGATCAATAGGATACCTAATATTATTAACCCACATCTTAGCTAATATCTTATTGGCTATTATTATCAGACCAAAAGAAAAAGAAAAGATTCAAAAACTAGAATGGAATCAGATATCTTCCTTTTCAACGAATCTATCTAGTTCTATCAAATCTTCTCTTAATTTATTAGCCTTAATCTTAGGAAATACTTGTTTTTTCTATATTGTAACAAAACTAATTTCCACATACTTAAATATGGGCATCATCCCCTCTATTTTTATGAATGGTTTTTTCGATATGACCAAGGGACTCAATAGTATAATCTTACTAAGCACTACTGATCTATTTAAAGCCATACTCACTCTAACATTTATTAGTTTTGGAGGAATCAATATCCATATGCAAGTACTAGATATTATTAGTGATACAAAAATAAAATATAAAAACTTTTTGTTAGGTAGAATCTCACAATTAGCAATTTCTTCTTTTTTATTCTTTATATTTTACCAAATCATCTTTTAAAAAATATCAGAGTTAATAGGGTGAATTAAATTTAAAGCTGAATACTTTGTTCCTAAATCAGGATGAATAAATTCCACATAAATTTTTAAATACTCCCCATCTTTTCCGACCTTACTTACATCTATTAAATTAAACCTTAGATTATAAATATTAGGAATTTTAAATACTTCTTTATTCGAAGAGTCCAGATAGTTATATTCAATATAATTATTATCTTCACATTTATCAGAATAATCTTCATCACAATTATATCTTTTATAAATTGTAAGTTTTCTGTTAACCCCACCTTTTCGTAATTGGAACTGAATTTCTACCTTTACTGTATTATTATTAGAAATATCAGAGCTATCACCATCTGTGTCATCATCTATTTTTATGACCTGTTTAATCCCACCATTATTTCTAATATCTTCCTCAATTGTTTTCGTAACAGAATTCTTATAGGTTGTAATAGAATTTTTATAAGATTCTATTACCTGTTTATCCCTTTGGTTATTTACAACTTTAAACATAGACATAACTATAACAACAACAATAGAAAAACAAACTAATATTTCTATGGCTGTGAGTCCCCTATTATTTATGCATAATTTTCTAATCATATAAATCCACTCCTAAAGTTGCATATTTATAAACGGTATAACTACTACTATCAGCATCATTAATTTTTTCCTCATATTCTACAATAATTCTTCCCCTATAGTTATATTTATTTGTACTATAATCTGGTAAATACTCTACATATTCTTTTAAACCATTAGAAATATTAGCTTTGTTTTTAATTGAATTTTTTTGATTCTTTATAGTAT
>CAJUJA010000023.1:6779-14735 GCA_910586635.1 uncultured Bacilli bacterium
ACTGGGTAAGAAGAATCGACTTTACCTTTAGTACTTTCCACATCTCAGTACATTGGTCCGGATTATTCCATAACTTGCAAAAATTAGATGAATTTTGATAATATAAGGGTTCGGGTTCAGAAGTAGATGATTTTCTATTTTTATTTATAAATTTTTTAATTGCATCTGTTTTATAAACCATATCAATATTATCATAATTTTCACGCTTCTCATATTCACCTATTAAAGGATAATAGTTCGTATATAACAAAGTAAATATTCCCATTACAAATGCAGATACAATTAAGGTTTCAACCAAAGCAAACCCCCTTCTATTTAAATTCCCCATTTTTTCATATCACTCCTTGATATTATGATAAAATTATTATATAATAAGATAAGATAAATTACCATAGAAAGTAAACAAAAAGGGGTTGAAAATATGGTGACATTTGATTATAAAAAGACTCCCATTACCCAAATTGCAGACTACATCATTATGTATGCTGCTAAAAGTGGAGCGAGTGATATCCATTTTGACCCAAAGGAAGATGGCCTTATGGTAAGAATACGAATTGATGGAGACTTACAAGATTATACCTTAATTCCATCTGAATATGAAAGAAATTTAACTACTAGATTAAAATTACTGGCAAATATGAATATAACAGAAAGTAGACTTCCCCAAGATGGAGCAATTAAAAGACAATTCGGGAAACTACTTTTAGATATGCGTGCATCATCCCTACCTACCAATGAAGGAGAAAAAATAGTTATTCGTATCCTTGACTACAGTAGAAGTCTACAAGGATTAGAACATTTAGGATTTTCTCATACCAATTTTTTAAAACTAAAACGGATGATTGAAGTTCCTAATGGAATCATCTTAGTAACAGGAGCAACTGGAACAGGTAAAAGTACAACTACCTACTCTATTTTACAAGCATTAAATAAACCTGAAACAAATATTATCACAGTAGAAGATCCCATTGAAATGAATATAGAAGGCTTAAATCAAGTTCAGGTTAACAGTGAAATTGGATTAGACTTTGCTACAGTACTACGCTCTATTTTAAGACAAGATCCTAATATTATTTTAATTGGAGAAATTCGTGACTCTGAAACAGCTAAAATTGCAGTTCGTGCTTCCATTACTGGTCATTTAGTATTATCGACAATTCATACCAATAACTCTTTATCTACAATAGAAAGACTACTAGATATGGATGTAGAACGTTATTTATTATCGAGTGCCTTAACAGGAATCATTTCCCAAAGACTTGCTAAAATGTTATGTCCTAAATGTCGAATAGAAAGAGAAGCAACCCCGTATGAGAAAAAACTATTCCAAAATGTATTACATAAAGAAGTAGAAGTATTATATGATGCAAACCACGATGGATGTGAGAACTGTCATAATGGATATAAAGACAGAATTGCCATTCAGGAAGTATTAGAAATCGATGATGATATAAGGAATGCCCTAAATAATGAAAACCTAGAAAGAGAAGATTTAAGAAAAATGGTATATACATCTAACGTTATTACTTTATTACAGGATGGATTAGAAAAGGTATTAGAAGGTATTACCAGTTTTGAAGAAATATATAGAATCATAGAAATTGATTCCGATAGTACTGAAGATTATGGTGCAGAATTAGTAGAGGCAAACAAACAAAGAATAAATCAAAAAAAGCAGGAAGAAATTAAGGAACAAACTAATACAGAAGTTAAAAAATCAGAAGTCCTTATTTCTCAGTCCAATAACCAAGAAAAAAACATATCAGATTCATCAGGAGCAGATCAAGCTACTGCGAATGCCATAGAATCTATTATGAATAAAGAAACTAAAGATAAGCCAGAACAAAATAAGTCTGATATTATTATAACTCCTCCTTCTGTACCTGTCTTCCCAGAACCTAAAATACCAGAGTATTTCAAAGAAAATAACCCTATCGATAATTCCTTTGAAACAACATTTTCTAATACAATCAATAATAATGTGTATATGCCAACTTTAAATAATAACAATCAAGAATCAAATAATCCTATTTCAAATACAAATATATCTAGCCCAAATGAGGAAACTCTAAATCAGCAAAACGAATTAGCTCCTCAGGATTTATCTAATCTAGAACCTACTAACCCTACAATAAATCAAGAAATAGCAAACCAGACAATGGAACAAGCTGAAAATTATAATAATATAGAAGAGACAATAGGAAAACAATCTAATTATGAAATTCAATTTTCAAATCCGTCATTAACCTCTCCTACCTCGTCTATAGAAAATACCAACACTGTCCCGATGGAACAAGCAGCCCCTATCCCTACCCCCTCTGGTAGCACAGAGGTTCCCCTATCAGAACAATTCCCTATAACTCCCTCATTTTCATCTTTAAATGCACCTATAACAACAGATTCTAATATAAAACCTAATATCAATAATGTCCAAGAACCGAGTACAGAAATTCCCCATTCACTATCTGAACAAACCACTTTTTCCACTACAAATGAAAAGGAATCTAATTAATTCCTTTTTCTTTTAATAAATGAATAATTTCCTGTTTTATTTGATCTATAGTTTTTATTTTTTTGTCCTGTACACATTCAATAACATCCCAATGATATAATTCCGATAACTCAATGTAAGCCTGCTCTGCATGAAGTAAATGATCCTTACTTTTTTCATGACCATCTAAACTTTCACGATTCTTTTTCAATTCACAAGAATACTCATATGGCATATGAAGAAAAATAGTGATATCGGGCTTTGGCAAATTTAGTAACCAAAACTCTAATTTATCAATCCATTGATACATATGAAACCTTTCATCTGCATCTTGTATTTTTCCACCCTGATGTGCCATATTAGAAGTCGTATAACGATCTAGAAGAACCATATATCCCCTATTAATATATTCCATCACCCTTGAAATACAGTATTTTCGATCCGCAGCATAATAAAGACTGGAAATATAAGGATCTACAAAAGCGGGTCCCTCTTCAAAAAAGGAATCACAAATTTCCTTCTTTCCTAAATAAGGACCACCCACTATTCTTCCAGTGGGAGTATCATAAGCAGGAAAACTCATACGAATACATTTCACTTGATTCTCATTCAGATATTTTTCTAAAAGCTTTGATTGTGTTTCCTTACCAGAACAATCTGTCCCCTCGATTACAATAATTTTTCCTTTCATAATTCCATCTCCTAATCTTAATCCTAATTATGATATAAAGAAAAAGTAGATAATCTACTTTTAAAGTCTTCCTCTAACATTCACTTTAAATGCAAAAGTTAACGATTGTTCAGGCGTATTTTCTTCTGCATTTTCAGATGATCCATAACTACTACTAAGCCATACTCGAACACGTAAATTAGCACTATTTTTTTTGGGGGTTAATGTCGATGAATATAAAAGTTTTCCTTTTGTAGCAACCGTATCCTGAGCAGAAGCTGGGATCTCATAGTCTTCTAAAGTATTATAAGTAGGCACCTCATCACCATCATACCCTTCTACTGGATTATCATTTTGATCTGTTACATATACCTTTACATACTTATCTGACAATGTCATATCGTATGGTGTTGCATATACATCATAAAAGACTTCTCCTGTTTTACCATAATTTCCTGTAACGGTGAAGTCAAAAACTTCTTTATCACCATATAACTTTTTCCCATTCGTATCAGACATTGGCAAAGCATTTACTAAACTAATATTATTCGTTTCATGCTCAGTATAACTGAATGAGACAGTAGCAGTTGTTAAGCTATTATCCTTTTCCCCCTTAAAAGTTCTAGACCAAACAGCATAAGAAATTCCTATTACTGCTATAACTAAAATAAAAATCGCAAGAGAAGAAAACAAAACTTGTTTGATATCCTTTTTACCACTATCCATACTATTCCCTCCTATTTTTATCATACTAAAACGAATGCACACTTACAAGTTATTATCTATTCTATTTAAAAAATTATACATTTTTTTACACCATTATGAAACAATATTATCCTCATCATCAAACGGTATCAAAATACACTTTCTACTTGCTAAATAATCACACATATGAACAAAACTTTGATATTTTGTTTTTGGTTTTTCTAACACTTCCCTGCCCTGATAATCAATCGTCCAAGGTCCCATATGAGTTTTTATTACCTCACAAACTAACTTTCTTTGCTCATCACTAAGTTCTAAATTATCCTTTTGTTCCTCAATATAATTTGCCATTAAAATAGGATGATCAAATTTAGTATACTTACTGTCTTCTTTTCCGAGTTTTAATCCATCATGAATCAAAAGTCCCATTAACATTAAATCCTTTTCATCACTCGTATATTTATCCCCAATAATTGGGTTACTTAATAATTCGTATCCAATTCTAAATGCAGCTTTAGAATGTCTTAAAAGCCCACCTTCGCCTTGAGCATATTCTGGGTGATACTTTCCAGTAGACGCCGCTGGTACTAAAAAAAAGTAATCCGGCAACTCCTCTATCATATAGATAAGAGAGTGCTTAATTTTTTCATTCTTAATACAATCGATTTCCTTAGTAAAATACTCACTATGATTCATACAATCTTTACTCCTTTAAAAAATTTACTAAAATTTCATTACTAATATACAATTTATCAATTGGTATATAAATATTTCCATTATCACATACCAAATTTTGAGATAATAATTTATCTAATGAAAAGACTTTATCAATATCCTCATGATATTTTTTTCTAAACTCTTGTTTAGAAACACCTTTTAATAATCTTAATCCTAAAATCATCTCATAACTCATTATATCAGATTTTTTTAATTTTTCATAATCTAAAATATATTGATCATCTAAATACTTATGTATACTACGAGTATTATGAATTCTTCTATTTCCTATATAAGAAGATGCTCCCAAACCAAAACCATAATAATTCTTATTTTTCCAATAGCAAAGATTATGAATAGACTCATAACCTTTCTTACAAAAGTTACTAATTTCATAATGAGTATAAGAATCTTTTAATCTATTACAAATGAATTGATACATCTGACTATCTAAATCCTCATCAATATATCTCGTGTGATGAATCCATAATTTTGTATGGGGTTCAATGATTAAAGAATAAGTGGAGATATGGGTAGGATCCAAAGATAAAACAAAATCAATATCTTCTTTCAATTCCGCTAAAGATTCATTAGGAATTGCATACATTAAATCAATATTGATGTTATAAAAATCATAAAATTTACAAAGGTGAATAATTTTTTTCACTTGACTTCGAGATTCTTTTCGTTCTAATAATTTTAAATTTTTAGAATGAATCGATTCCAACCCAAAACTTAGGCGATTCACTCCGTACTTCTTAAATAATTTAAGTTTCTCCTCTGTTATACTCTCGAAATTGCATTCGATGGTATATTCTATCTTTTTATCTTTGTTAAGAATACTTAAACTGTGAAATAGCCTTTCTAATTGATTGAACGTTAAACAAGAGGGTGTTCCACCTCCTATATAAATAGTTTCTAATACCTCGCCCTTATAAATCTCTTTTATTTCTTTTTCCAAATGAACTAAATACTGGTTTACTAATTCCTCGCAATATAACAGTTTACAAAAATCACAATAAGAACAAATATGATTACAAAAAGGAATATGAATATAACAATTTTTCATTATAACCTAAATTTTTCTATTCCTATTTATATCATCAATCTTTTGTTTAATTCTTGCCTGCTGTTTTTCCAAATCCTTTAAATAAGATTGAGCTACTACATCGTTGACATCATTTAAACTTCGTCTATCCTTTTCATCTCTTTCGATCATAGCAGTAGAAAGTTCAGGGTCTGACATAATAGCACATAACTCCAAAGGAAGATACTCCCTTGCATCATATAATGATGAAATAGAAACCCAAGGAAAAATTCCAAAAACTACACCCATTTCCTTGGTAAGATTTAAAGAATAAATACATTCTTTTATAAATGCAAAGTTATTATCATAATCACAATAGCTAATTTCTATCTCCCTCTCTAGTGCTCTTTTAGTTAGCTCATTTTTATAAATAACAACATCCTTAAAATCAATCACTCTTCTGTTTTCCTTTTCTCCTACCGCAAGTAAAGTATTAATAACCAAATCACTTTCCCCTAATACAAATTTTTTCATAAACTCACCTCTTTTTTATGTTTTATTATTAGTAGACAATATAGATAAAAATGCCTCCTGTGGAACTTCTACACTTCCAACCATTTTCATTCTCTTTTTTCCTGCTTTTTGTTTTTCTAACAATTTTTTCTTACGTGTAACATCCCCACCATAACATTTTGCTAAAACATTTTTTCTTAATGCCTTAATATTACTTCTTGCAATGATATGAGCCCCAATAGCAGCCTGAATGGGAACTTCAAATAATTGTCTAGGAATCATCTCCTTTAATTTTTCAACGATCACTTTTCCTCTTGAATACGCAAAATCCTTATGTACAATAACAGATAAGGCATCTACTATTTCACCATTCAGTAAAATATCCATTTTTACCAAATCACTTTCCTTATATCCAATAAATTCGTAGTCAAACGAGGCATATCCTCTTGTATAAGATTTTAACTTATCAAAGAAGTCATAAACAACCTCAGAAAGAGGAATTTCGTAATAAATAGTAACTCTATCTTCATCTAAATAATCCATATTAACAAAGCTACCTCTCCTATCTTGACATAATTCCATAATAGGACCAATATATTCCTTCGGAGAAAAGATACTCGTCTTTACATAAGGTTCGTATGTTTTGGAAACTACACTTCGATCAGGCATTTTATTTGGAGCATCTACTATTATTTTATGATTATCTGTAAGCAATACCTCATAAATTACAGAAGGAGATGTCGCAATTAATTCTATATTAAATTCTCTTTCTATCCTCTCTTCAATAATTTCCATATGCAAAAGTCCTAAAAATCCACATCGAAATCCAAATCCTAAAGCTTTCGATGTTTCTGGCTCAAAGGCTAAAGCTGCATCATTTAACTTTAACTTTTCTAAAGCCTCTCTCAAGTCTTCAAAGCGACTTGATTCAATTGGATATAGCCCACAATATACCATAGGTTTCATTTCTTTATATCCAGGAAGTGCTATCGAAGAGGGATTACTCTTTAAAGTAATGGTATCTCCCACTTTTACATCATCAATACTTTTAATCGATGCATATAAGTATCCAACCTCTCCAGCTGATAAGGAAGAAACTTCTTTCTCCTTAGGGGTATCAATGCTTAGGCCAACTACATCATATGTGGCTTTCGTTTCCATCATCATAATGGTATCTCCTACCTTAACCATACCATTCACTACTCGAATACTAGTAATAACCCCTCGGTATGGATCATATATACTGTCAAATATTAGAGCTTTTAATGGGGCATCCTTACAACCACCAGGAGATGGAATTAACTGTACAATAGACTCCAACAACTCATCAATGCCAGCTCCTGTTTTTGCACTAGTTAAAATAATCTCTTGTTTTGAAAAACCAATATTTTCTAACTCCTTTATCACCTTATCACAGTTCGCATTAGGTAAATCTATTTTATTAATAACAGGAATTACTTTTAAATTATGATCCAGTGCTAAATATAAATTAGCAAGAGTTTGAGCTTCAATTCCTTGAGTAGCATCTACTACTAGTAAAGCTCCCTCACATGCTGCTAAACTACGAGACACTTCATAAGAAAAGTCAACATGACCTGGAGTATCTATTAAATGCAGATAATATTCTTCATTTTGATATTGATACTTAATCTGTACTGCATTTAACTTAATTGTAATCCCTCGTTCACGTTCAATGTCCATATCATCCAACATTTGAGATTTTAATTCCCTTTTAGAAATAGAACCTGTTTTTTCTAATATTCGATCAGCCAAGGTACTTTTTCCATGATCAATATGTGCTATAATACAAAAGTTTCTAATGTTTTCAGATCG
>CAJUJA010000023.1:14745-16961 GCA_910586635.1 uncultured Bacilli bacterium
ATTTTTCATAGTATCCTCCAACTTTTCTTTTATTATAGCAAAAAAACATATATTTAGCCAATTCTTTTATCCTCCCTTAAAAGATTTCATTTTTTCCTCATATGCACTATTTACATTATAATTATTTTCACATCGTACAAGTTTATTGTCAACTACTTGAAAACTAGCATACATACTACTTTTAATAATTCCTGAAAATAAATTTAAATTTTCATTTAATTCCTCATTATAAGAGAACTTTTCTTCTTCCTTTTTAGTAATATTACCATCTAGTTTTTTACTTTCATTTACTACATAAACTAGTTGAACTAGCTTATTTTCTATATTGAACCCATTACCTAAATGTTTATCAAACTCAGAACTAGTTGTCAATTCATAGGAATACTCGCTTTTCAAGTTTGGTTCCGTATATTTAATTTTTACACGAGTGCCGAGTATACTGGGTATATTATCAAAATCTTCTAGATTTTCTAAAATACTGAAATTCTTATATTCTCCTTTATCTAACTCAAAACTATCTACAAATTTCGCTATACTAACCAAAGAACCCATTCTAGATGTAGTTTTAAATCCGTTTTCAAATAACCATTGATTGATGTCGTCCTCTGCATTTTTTAATATTTTCGTAATTGCTATATATTCATCATCTTTAGGTATTAACGATTCTAGTTTTTGAATATACATTTCCCAAAGCTCTATTTTTCCATAGAATAAATCTAATTTTTGATACGATATTTCTTCCATATATTGTTCTATTTCATTAGATAATTCCTCATCATAAACGGAATTTTTTCTTCAAATGAATCCAGATTTAAGGCATGTAATTTTTCTGACAAGACTAAATACTTTTTCTAAAACAAACATATCTATAAGCATATCCTGATTTTCTGCCTCTGTAAAAATTTCATCTAAACAAGTATTATCTTTCATATCATCTAAAATAGACTGAAAAATAACTGAATGTTCATACTCAGTAGCACAACCAGTTAAAAATAGACCTGTTGCTGAAATAGAAAGGGCCAATGCTATTGCTCTTATATTTTTTTTCACATTTTTCATATACCTACTCCTTCAATTAATGTAGTATAATATAACATAATTGTGTAGTTGTCAATGATGTGACACCACAATAAGTCGAAAAAAATATTAATTGGGAAGCTATGCAAATGCATATGCTTCTTTTATCTTGTTTCTTTTATCAACAGGAGATAACCAATCTAGAACTTGCATTGGAATATTATTTGAACGTTTTAAATAAGCTTTCATTTGTACTTGTAAATCTTTATAAGAATAAAATTTTAAGTAATTATAAAATCTATTTTGATCATTTCTATGACTTCTTTCAACCTTACCATTATGTCTAGGAGTACGAGGCCTAATTAGTTTATGTTGGATATTTAATTCGTTCAATAAAACATCTAATGGATGAATTCTATCTGTTTTAGCTATATGAGTAAATTCTGCACCATTATCTGTTTGTATAATTTCAGGACTGTATCCAAAATAAGCAATAGCCCTTTTTACAAAATCAACAGTGGAATATGATGATTGTTCTTTATAAGGATAAATAAAACGTTCCCTAGAAGCCTCATCAATTACTGTATATTGATAAAATTTTTGATTACCTTGACCAGAATAACATTCTTTAGGTACATATTTAACATCCATTTGCCATTTAATGCCAATATCAGTAGGGGTGTCATATTTCTTAGGAACGTATTTTTTATGTTTTTCTTTGTTAATATAAAAATTAAGTTTCCTAAGTACTCTAAATAATGAGGATGCAGTTCTAGAATATCCCTTTTCAGTTTTTAATTTACCATACAATTCACACATAGAAATAGTAGGATTTCTTCTGATTAAAGATTTAATCCATTTAATTTCAACTTCTGTATGGCTATTAGGATGAGGAGATAATGGTTTATGAGATCTATCTCTTAGTGAATCTTTTGTTCCATCAAACTTTTTATTCCATCTCATTAGAGAAGATTTAGATATTTTATATCTTCTACAAACAAAAGAAACAGAGTAACCGCTTCTATATAATTTAGTGGCATAATATTTTGTATTTAATTCATGTGGTATATATCTTTGAGTTTGTGATATACTTGTCATAAGCAATAAGTCCTTTCGTATAGATTTTGTTCAATTAATATTGTATACGACTTATTGCTTTTTTTCTATATAATTGGTGTCACATCAATTGTAACGCTACA
>CAJUJA010000024.1:0-8589 GCA_910586635.1 uncultured Bacilli bacterium
ATTCATTAAGAAGGCAATGGAGAGAAGAGGGATTAGCAGAAGGAAGAGAGGAAGGTCTAGAAAAAGGAATCAGTGAAAGTAAGATTTCGATTGCTAAAAAAATGTTAAACGATCATTTAGATTTATCTACGATAGAAAAATATACGGGATTATCTATTGAGGAAATTCAAAAACTAGAAACAAACTAAAAAAGATGCTAAAAGATAGCATTTTTTTTAACATTCTATATATAAAAATCCTGCATATAATTTAATGAGGTGATATATTGAGGCAATACACTGTACAAACAGGAGATACCTTATATGGAATTGCAAAACAATTTGGAACCACGGTAGATGAAATTAAAAGACTGAATAACCTTTCTAGTAATGTAATTACAAAAGGTCAAGTATTAACCATTAAAGAAGATACAACAGTTCCAAACACATATGTGGTAGTAAAGGGGGATAGTTTATATACAATTGGTAAAAAATTTGGAGTTTCTCCAGAAGAATTAATGAGATTCAATAATCTTTCTTCCAATATCTTACAAATCGGTCAAGTATTAAAGATACCTACTAAAAATGAGGGTATAATAACTCCAGAAAATATAACATATACAGTGGTAAAGGGAGATAGTCTTTATACCATTAGTAAAAAATATGGGATAACAGTTGATGAATTGATGAGATATAATAATCTTTCTTCAACCTCCCTACAAATCGGTCAAATATTAAAGATTCCAACTACCATGGATGATGGAGGTGGAATTATTATAACACCAATTTACGAGAACTATACCGTAAAAAAGGGAGATAGTTTATATACTATTGCGAAGAAATTTAATACTACTGTAGATCAGATTAGAAAAGATAATAGTTTAACCTCTACTAATTTAAGTATAGGTCAAGTATTAAAAATAAAAGTAGGAGAGGAAATAGTAGGAGTAGAGGAATGCTATGGAGAGGGATTTCAGGATGTAGAAAAGAATTATATTACCTATACTGTAAAAAAAGGAGATAGTTTATATACCATTGCTAAAAACTACAACACCACGGTTGATAATATAAAAAAATTAAATAATCTCACTTCCAATAATCTTAGTATAGGTCAAGTGTTAAAAATAAAGGAGGTTACATCATGAATTATATGTCATTAGAAGAATTTCAAAAAACAGAAGAGTACCAAGAATTTATAAAGGAAAATCCAAATATTGGTACATTAAAAGTACAAGTTTTTACAGCAGATCAGGCAATACCTGTTGCAGATGCTGATGTTTATATTTCGAAGCAAATAGGAAATGACCATGTATTATTTTTTCAGGGAGTTACGAATTCGAGCGGTATTATTGATAATATCAAATTACCAGAACCAGAGGGAAATATAGATATTGAAGAAGTAGAAATTCCAAAATACACGGTTTATGATTTAACCGTTAGGAGTAAAACCTATAATGATACAAAAAAATATCGAATTTCTATGTTTGGTGGAGTCAAAGTATTACAATATGTTAAAATCGTTCCTAATGGTATAGGAGGATAATTATGGCAACAAATTACCTTACCCCAACGATACCAACGAATATTACTGTTCATTTAGGAGCACCTGATAATACCAATGCAAAAAATATTACAATTCCTTTTCAGGAATATATTAAAAATGTAGCTTCTAGTGAAATTTATCCCAATTGGCCAGAAGATGCTATCAAAGCAAACATTCTAGCCCAAATTTCCTTTGCCCTAAATAGAATTTATAATGAATGGTACCCATCTAGAGGATATAGTTTTGATATCACTTCAGTTCCCTCCTATGATCAGACATTTGTAGAAGACAGGGAGTTTTTTGAAAATATTGTAAGAATTGTAGACAATATCTTTAATAATTACATTGTAAGAGAAGGTCAAATTCAACCTTTGTTTGCTCAGTATTGTGATGGCAGATTAACTACCTGTAATGGTCTATCGCAATGGGGAAGCGTTAGTTTAGCAAACCAAGGAAAAGACCCATTAGAGATTTTAAGATACTATTATGGCAATAATGTTAATATTATTTATAATGCACCTTTAGCGGATAACATTTCATCCTACCCAGGATTTCCTTTAGAAATAGGATCAGCAGGAGATAATGTAGTGATTATTAAAAGACAATTAAATCGTATTCGAAAAAATTATCCTGCAATTCCATCAAATGATGAGAAAAGTGAATTTTTTACAGTAGAAACCGAAAATAGTGTTAGAACATTTCAAAATATTTTCAACCTAGACCCCAATGGGATTGTAGATAAGGCTACATGGTATAAGATTAAATACATTTATAATAGTGTAAAAAAAATATCTGATTTGAATTCAGAGGGGATTTCTAAAGAAGAGGCAGAGCTGTTATATGCAACTGAGTTAAAATATTTAGATACGGGAATTTATATTAGACTATTACACTATATTTTAAGAACAATCGCTTATTTTGACTCTGAAATTCCTCTTTTAGCAAGTGGTGGAATGGTGTTTAATGAAAATACGGTTAAAATGGTTTTAGCATTTCAAAAAAAATATGGTCTACCAACAACTGGAGTAGTCGATAAAATGACTTGGGGTAAACTAATCGAGGTATATAATGATACCATTAATTCAATTCCTAAAGAGTATTTAGAATATATAGATGAATTCTTTGGTGGAAGGCAGATTACCTTAGGTATGACGGGAGAGGATGTTAGAAGATTGCAAAAGATATTATTAAAAATATGTAGAGAAAAAGGAAATATTCCCGGAGTTCGAGTAACAGGTGAGTATGATGAATTAACCGAACAATCAGTTAGAGTTCTACAGAAGTTACTTCAGCTTCCAGTTAATGGAATTGTTGGTGGTGCTACCTGGTATGAAATTGTTGAATATTCTAAGTCATGATTGTAATTACTGTGTTATAATATACTTATAAAGGAGATGTTGTATATGGGAAGAAATGACAAAGATCAAAATATCAAGCCAAAAGGATTAAATGAGTTGTTAAATGAAGATCCTACATTAAGAAGAAAAATGAATTCTGAGGAAATAAAATACTCACAGGGTATAGATGATACACCATTAGAAGCTGCCTATAAAGTATATTGTAAAACAGTTTCTCACAATAAGCATAATCAGAATAATTAATCATAATTTAAAGCATGTAGAACTTAAATTGATTTCTAGATGCTTTTTATTAAGAAAAAAGAATCTTTTGTTCTTAGCACTCTTGCTTGACAAGTGCTAAAAATAGAGTATAATACATATTGAGAGGTGAAAATAATGTACCAAGATAATCAAGAAGAAGAAAATGTATTAGAAAAATATGGACGAAATATTACAAAAGATGGCAAGGATGGAAAAATTGATCCAGTAATTGGTAGAGATGAAGAAATTCGTAGTATAACTAGAATTTTATCTAGAAAGACCAAAAATAATCCAGTTTTAATTGGAGAACCTGGAGTTGGGAAAACCGCTATTGCGGAAGGTCTTACTTTACGAATTATAAAAGGAGATGTTCCAACTAGCCTTAAAAATAAAACAATATGGGAACTAGATTTGGCTGCCTTAATAGCAGGAGCTAAATTCCGTGGTGAATTTGAAGAGAGATTAAAAAAGGTTTTATCAGAAGTGAAAAAAAGTGAAGGGGATATCATCATGTTTATTGATGAGATTCATATGATTGTGGGAACAGGAAATACGGAAGGTGCTATGGATGTTTCTAATATTTTAAAACCTATGCTAGCCCGTGGAGAAATTCATGTGATTGGTGCGACTACTTTAAATGAATATAGGAAGTATATTGAAAAAGATGGTGCTTTAGAAAGACGTTTTCAAAAAATAAAAGTTAGTGAACCTACTGTTGAGGATACAATTACAATTTTAAGGGGGTTAAAAGAGCGTTTCGAAATCCATCATGGAGTAACTATTAAAGATCAAGCTCTTATCTCAGCAGCTACTCTTTCTAATAGATATATTACGGATCGTTTTTTACCTGATAAAGCAATTGATTTAGTAGATGAGGCTTGTGCTACTATTAGGGTTCAAATGGATTCTGTTCCAACAGAATTAGATACTTTAACTAGAAAGATTATGAAATTGCAAATTGAAAAAGAAGCCATCAAAAAAGAAAAGGATGAGTTATCTAAAAAGAGAAAAGAAAAAATCGATAAAGAGTTAGAAGTATTAAAGCAAAAGGAAAAAGAATTAACAAATAATTGGAATCGTGAAAAAAATAAAAATCAAGAAATAAAAAAACTAAAAGAAAAATTAGAACGAGCAAGATTTGATTTAGAACAAGCGGAAAATGAATATGACTTAGAAAATGCAGCGATTCTTCGACATGGAGAAATTCCTAAATTAGAAAGGGAATTAGAAGAGTTTAGAAAAAATAGTGAAAATAAATTATTAAGTGATACTGTAACAGGCGATGATATTGCTAAAATTATTGCTAAATGGACCAATATCCCTATTGCAAAACTAATGAGTAGTGAAAAAGAAAAGCTCTTACATTTAGAAGAAAATATGAAAACAAAGGTAATGGGACAAGATCAGGCTTTAAAATTAGTAAGTGATGCGATTTTAAAAAGTCGTAGTGGAATTAAGGATCCTAATAGACCAATTGGTTCGTTCTTATTTTTAGGTCCTACAGGTGTTGGAAAAACAGAGGTTGCAAGGACTCTTGCTTATGAGTTGTTTGATGATGAAAAACATATGATAAGAATTGATATGAGTGAATATATGGAAAAATTCTCAGTCTCTCGCTTAATTGGTTCTCCTCCAGGATATGTGGGATACGAAGAGGGAGGACAACTTACAGAGGCAGTTAGAAGAAATCCATATAGTATCATATTGTTTGACGAAGTAGAAAAGGCCCATAAAGAAGTATTGAACTTACTATTACAAATATTAGATGATGGCCGTATTACGGATTCTAATGGACGTACAGTAGCTTTTAAAAATACTATTATTATCATGACTTCTAATATCGGAAGTGAGCATATATTAGAGGGACATCAAGAATTAGTAATGAAAGAATTAACCAATTATTTAAGACCAGAATTCATTAATAGAATTGATGAGGTTATTGTATTTAATTCGTTAGATAAAAATACTATCTCTAGGATCCTTGATAAAATCATACATGAAATAGAAAAACGTTTGAGTAATTTAAATATTCATATTAGCTTAACCGATCAAGCCAGACATCACTTAATAGAAGAGGGTTATGATATCAATTATGGGGCAAGACCGTTAAAAAGATGTGTAAGTCGTATTATTGAAACAGAGTTAGCAAAGATGATTATTAACAACTCAATTACCCCAAATGATTGTTTACAAATTGAGTATCAAGATCATCAATTTATAATACAAAAAGTTCAAGATTAATACTCCTTGAACTTTTTTCTTGCAATCCTTTCCAGTTTTTATATAATAAAATTATAAAAAAATAAAGAAATGGAGAAAAACATGGTAAACCTAAATCAAATGAAACAGGATCTAAAAACTAAATTATCTTCATTCAGATATCACCATAGTCTAGCTGTGGCAAAAAAATCAAAAGAGTTAGCAAAATATTATCATGAAGATTTAAAAAAGGCTTATTTTGCTGGACTAGTACATGATATTGCAAAAGAATTTACAAAAGAAGAAATAAAAAAATGGTTAGCAGTTGGAAAGCTTCCAAAAGAATTATTAAATGAAGAATATGAACAAATCATTCATGCCGATATTGGAGCTGTTTATTTAAAAGAAATGTATTGTTTAGAGGATGATATTTGTGAGGCGGTCCGATACCATACAATAGGAAATGTTAATATGAGTCGGTTATCAAAAATTGTTTTTATTTCAGATAAAATAGCTCGAGAAAATTTAGCCAAAGAGCTACAGGAGGTAGAGGAGGTTGCATACAAGGATTTGGATCTAGCTATTAAGAAGTATTTGTTGTATGAAAAAAACAGGTTAGAGGCTCATGGAAAACATCTCCATAAGGAAAGCCTGAAGATACTAAGATATTTTTGTTAAAAGACTTCTAATTAGGATCCAAAATAAATTGGGAAATTTTTATTGTGAAAAAGAAACTTTTATGTTATTATATTGATAATAGAGAATAAAATAGGTGGTGTGTGTGATGGAGATTAAAAAGGGAATCTCTCAAATGGCAGAATATCTTAATGTAGAAATTAATTATGTCATGCCTCAAGATGGTAGGATGTATTATGTATTAAAAGACGGAATTTTAGCTAATGGTTGTATTATCGCAACTCTAGATCCTAAATATGCAATTGATGAAAATAATTTAAGTACGAGTGTTGGTGTGTTTTCAGAAGCAGGAGAAGTATTAATTGATTTTGATAAAAAGAGTATCAAAAGTATTTCTGATAACCTAGTATTAGTAGAGAATTCTAAACTAAGTACTCCTGAGGTAACGAGTGTTTCTGGAAAAGAAGCAGATCCAATAGTAAGCCAGACTGTAAATGAATCTAAAGCAAATATTATTATGCGAATGCAAAGTCAAATGAGTTCAACGGGAGAAATATTATTTTCAGACCCTTATAAAGAGGCTAATGTTTATCGACTAGATAGTTATAATCATAAGTTGGGAATAGATTGTAGTTTTATTGGAAAAGACGAAACAGGTTTATTTTTTCATACAAATGACATAGGAGGACAAATCCAAATTGTTGAGTTAGACGACTTTAAAGGGGAAGAAAATGTTATAGTGGAAAACCTAGAAGAAGAATCTGAACCAGAGGGACTAAACTTAAATATTAATAACGAAATATTAAGTGGATTTAATATTCCAGATGAAGATTTAGAAAAAATAAAAAATCAGGAGGAAGAAAAACAAGAAATAGAACCTAGTGAAGTAGAGCCTCCAAAACAGTTAGAAGAAGTAGAAGAACCAGATAACTCTGAGCCAGAATCAACAGAGATTACAGAAGAACAAGTGGTAGAGGATACGGAAGAAGAACCAAATGAAGAAGAGGCACAAGAAGAAATTAGTCTGAATATTACAAATAACTTTGATGATAATGATGATACAGAAGATGAAGAATATGAGGAAGAGGAAATGGAAAAAAGTAAATATAAAGAAAAAGATAAGAAAATAAGAAAGAGAAAGAAAGAAATTGATTTTGATATAGAAGACGATGAAGATAGTTACGAAGAGGAAATAGAGGAAGAAGATTTTGAAGAAAGAGAAAAGCCAAAAGGAAAGAATAGAAAAAGTAAATCAAAAGATGAAGAAAAAGAAGAAGTTTTAGATCATGCAATAGAGGTAATAAACAAGATGATTAAAGAAACTAATAAGTTAAAAAGAAGAATTTCTTTATTAGAGGAGAAACTACAAGAAAAAGAAGAAATTATTCAAGAGTCAGAAAATAAAAAGGATGAATTAAATGATATTTTAGATAAAGCAAATGAAGTTTTACAAAGAATAAGTTAGGATTTGATTTCCTAACTTATTTTTTGTAACAGTTTCAACTTTTCTTCTTTGCTAAGAAAACTAGCCCGAACTGCATTCATATTTAGAGCCTTAAAATCATGAATAGAAAATCCAAAGTATTGATTTAATAATTCATATTCGTGGCTTAAAGTCGTATTAGAAACAGTCCTATTATCCGTATTAACAGTAACTAAAACACCCTGTTCCATAAGCTTCTTAATTGGGTGATGTAAATAGGAAGAAACTGCCTTAGTTTGAACATTGCTAGTAAGGCATATTTCTAAAGGAATTTTCTTTTTCTTTACTTCATTTAATAATTCCTGATTATCAATCAATCGAATCCCATGACCAATTCGATTGGCATGATGGTTAATAGCCGCCTCAATATTACTATAAGAGGCAGCTTCTCCAGCGTGAACAGTTAGAGGAATCTGTAGCTCATAAATCCTATTGAATAAGTCTTGAAATAGGTACGTCGGATATTTAGATTCATCTCCTGCTAAATCAATTCCAACAACTCCTTTTTCTAAATAGTCAGAAGCTGCCTTAATTACCCTTAAATTTTCTTCCTTAGTAGCATTCCTCATCATACATAAAATAAGATTAGTTTGAACAAAGTCATCTTTTAACCCTTCTAAAACTGCATCTATAATTTGGTTAAAGGATAGCCCATTTTTAGTATGAAGTAGGGGAGAAAAACGAACTTCAGCATAGATCACACCATCTTTTTTTAAATCTTCAATTAACTCTTTACTAATTAAAGTTAAGTTTTGTTGTGTTTGCATAACACGATTAGGAACATCAAATTTTTTTAAATATTCACTTAAACTACTATTAGAAGAATCTACAACCATATCTTTTTCTAGGTTCTCTTGATTTAATAATTTGCATGCTGTACTAGTACGAACACAGCCATCTAAATGTAGATGTAACTCTATCTTTTTCATACTCTTATACATATGATTAATCACCATCCTATTCTAATTATCACTATTATACCATATTTTTAAAGTGTTTGAATTGTCTAATAAAGATTAGATTCCTTGACTTCTATTTTCTATATCATATAAAATAAAGATAAATAAAAGGTTTAGGTGATAATATGGAATATGATATCGATTCATTAGTTCGTGATTTAGATTTTAATAAGAATCATTTAATAGACTG
>CAJUJA010000024.1:8599-16242 GCA_910586635.1 uncultured Bacilli bacterium
ACTGTGGAAGGGGGCTACTTCTGACAAATTATGAAATATCGATACTAGAAAAATATAGTATCGATTATAGTCAATATAATAATTTGAAAAGTATTATACTAAAGTTAGAAGAAATTCTAAATGAGGATCCCTCCTTAGATGATTTAGAACAGATTTCAAAGTCAATGTCAGAAAGAGATTATTATTTGAATACGAATAAATAATATGAAATCTGTATTATTTTACAGGTCAAAAGATGCATGCTATAATGATAAAGTATAGGAGGATTTAAAAATGGTTTATTTAGATTATGCAGCAACAACTCCGGTAGACGATGATGTTTTAGATACATTTAATAAGGTGACTAAAGAATATATTGGAAATCCAAATTCTCTACATAAATTGGGGATTGCATCTAAAAAACTGATAGAAGCATCTACCAAACAAATAGCTAGTATCCTAAATGTCAAAGAAAGTGAGATTATATATACTAGCGGAGCAAGTGAAGCTAATAATATGGCGATAAAAGGAATTGCTTTCAAATATAAAAATAGAGGATGCCATATTATTACGACTAGATTAGAACATTCTTCTGTAATTGCACCACTTTCTTATTTACAACAAATGGGTTATGAAATAGACTTTGTAAATTTAGATGAGACTGGAAGGGTAGATTTAAACCATTTAAGTAAACTTATTCGAGAAGATACCATCTTGGTTAGCATTTCTAGTGTGAATAGTGAAGTGGGAGTCATTCAACCAATTAAAGAGATTGCCGAACTATTACAAAGGTATCCCAAAGTATATTTTCATAGTGATGTGACACAAGCAATCGGAAAAATAAATATCAATTTAGGATTAATCGATTTGGCCTCCTTTTCAGCACAGAAAATATATGGAATGAAAGGAATTGGATGCCTAATAAGGAAGGAAAAAATCACATTAGTGCCACTTATTCATGGTGGAAAGTCTACAACTATTTATAGAAGCGGAACTCCAGCTACTGCCTTAATAGCCTCCTTAGCGAAGGCTCTTCGGTTAGTAAGTATGAGACAGCAAGAAAACTATCAAAAGGTATTACAACTCAATCAGTATGTTCAAGAAAAAATGGGAAAAAACTCTTATATTCATATCAATAGTAACTCATATTGTAGCCCCTATATTATAAACTTTAGTGTAAAAAATATAAAACCAGAAACTTTGCTTCATGCCTTAGAAGGGGACGATATTTTTCTTTCTACACAAACAGCTTGTTCAACGAAAGATCAGTCTACTGCTGTTTATGAAGTGACCAAAGATGAAGAGTATTCAAAAAGCAGCTTAAGAGTTAGTCTCAGTCATTTAACTACAAAGAAAGAGTTGGATATCTTTATGAATCAACTAAAGGGTTATATAGAAAGGTTAGTGGAACTATATGAAAGTCATTAAGATTACAGCAATTTGGTGTAGTGCCTGTTTAATTATGAATAATACTTGGAAGAAGGTATTAGAAAAGTATGATATAGAAACCGTTGACTTAGACCTAGATATGAACGAGGATGAGGTAAAAAAATATCAACCAGGTTCTACCTTACCTGTATTTATTTTTATGGATAAAGAAAAAGAAGTAAAAAGAATAACTGGAGAGGTAACATATCAGGAATTAATAAAATTGATAGAGGAGTTAGGTTTTAGTGAAAAGATATCTTAAAATAATGATTCTTATTTTTATAATGAGTATCATACTTTCTATTTCAACAGAGGCTAAAGAAAAAGTGAAATTGTACCTTTTTCATGGAGATGGATGTCCCCATTGTGCAGAGGAGATCAAATTTTTAGAAAAGATTTCCCAAAAATATGATAATTTAGAAATTGTAAAATATGAGGTTTGGTACGATGAGAACAATCAAAAGTTATTAGAAAAAGTGAAAAAAAAGATGAATATTAAAGGTAATGGAGTTCCTATTACCATAATAGGATCGACTTCTATTTCAGGATATACAGAGTCTTATAATAATAAAATAGAAAGAGCCATTCATTATTACTTAGAGGATAATCATTATCAAGATATTGTTAAAAAGATAAGAAATGGAACATATAAAGCAAAAATAGTAGAGGATTCTTTCTCAAAAGAGGATCAAAAAACCGATTCTAAGACAACAATAAAGATTCCCCTTATTGGAAAAATAAATTTAAAGAATGTATCTGTTTTTGTAGCAGCTGCTACCATTGGGTTAATAGATGGTTTTAATCCATGTGCTATGTGGGTATTATTATTTTTAATTAGTATGTTAATTGGAATGAAAAATAGAAAAAGAATGTGGATTTTAGGAATTAGTTTTTTAACAGCCTCAGCTTTGGTTTATATGGTGATTATGCTTTCATGGCTAAATATTGTAGTAAATATTACCACCTCCATTCTACTTAGAAATATCATTGCAGTGGTTGCCATAATAGGAGCATTTATCAATCTAAATAGCTTTAGAAAATCAAAAGATAGTGGTTGTGAAGTAGTAGATGATAAAAAAAGAAAAAAAATATTTTCCAAAATTAAAAAATTCACAACGGAAAAAAGTTTTCTTTTAGCTCTTTTGGGAGTGATTGGTCTAGCTGTGAGTGTCAATCTAATAGAATTGGCTTGTTCTGCAGGGCTTCCCCTGGTGTTTACGCAAATTTTAGCACTTAATCAGATAAAGGGGATTTCCGCATTCTTATATACCCTTATTTATATACTTTTCTTCTTACTAGATGATTTAATTATATTTATGATCGCTATGTTGACAACTAAGGTCACAGGAATTTCTACTAAATATAATAAGTATTCACATTTAATTGGTGGACTGATTATGTTACTGATTGGAATTTTATTAATCCTAAAGCCAGAATGGTTAATGTTTAATTTTCATTAATTTTTATCTAGCAATATTTTAAATTTTATTATATAATAAAGAAAAGAATAGAAGGTGTTTATCGTGGAAAATAAAATAACAATTGTGAATCAGAAACAAGAAGAAGAGGATGTAGAATTAGTAACTTACTTAAATACAAAAGATAACAAAAATCAGTATATTGTTTATACCAAAAATGAAAAACAACCAAATGGCGATATTATAATTTATATTTCTAAACTGATAGAAGAAGATCAAGTAAAGAAAATAGTTGAAATCAAAGATGAAGAGGAATGGAAAAATGTTCAAACCCTATTAAAAGAAATTGCAAATGCATAAATAGAAAGATGGTGAAGATATGTCATATAAAGATTTTGATTATGAAAATGCCCTGAGTTCTATTAAAGCAAGTTTGTTTGATATATATGAAAACCAAGAAAGGATAATTGGATCTATCGAAGATGAGCAGTTAAGACAAGGTCAAATAACAAGATATATCAAAATGAAGGATACTGCAATTACTTTGATAGAAGATATCACAAATTTATATGATAAGGATAGGAATAAAACGGTAAAAAAAGAAAATAATAACAAGGAAATACCTATTGAAGTAGAAAAGCCAGAGGTAGTAGAATTAAAGCCTGAACAAAAAACAGAAAATTTAGAAGAACCTATAGAAGAATTTGTAGAAGAAAATGATATTCAAGATGAGGAAAAGGAAAATCCGACCGAGTTAGAATTATCACAGCAAATACCGACGACTGAAGAAATTAGTGTAGAATCTACAGTAGAAGAAGATTCTAAGGAAAAGTTTTATTTGGATAACAGAAATGGAACTAAACCAAATTTTGCTTATGTTCCACCTGGTCTATTTGAAATTATAAAAAAAAATAGAATTATAGTAAGAGATGAGCATTTAATAGAGGAAGGACATCCACAACTACATAAAATGGATGAACAGCAGCCCAGAGGAATTATTGTGAGAACCGATCAATTTATGAAGTTAGCCTTATCTAGGCATCGTCAGGAAGGCGTTTTAAGGGATGCTAAAGAATTTAGAATAGAACAAGCAAAAAAATCAAGTAAACAGATGATAGAAGAGGAAAAACAGAAAATGGATATAAAAGTGAAGTCTTTAAAGGTCGCTTAATTAGGAGGAAAGTTATGGATACTAAAAGTGGAAATATAGAACAATTGGATACGAACAGTAATGTAGAGTCTGTGTCAGATGCTCCAGCCATTACTGTTGTAAATACGATACCAGCAGTTGAAACTATTACAACTTCGGCTGCAAATATGAATCTAAAGGATTCTACTATGATAGAATATAATGAGTACCGTAATGAATTAAATAATATTTATTGTACAACTACAGAAGAAAATTCTGTAATATCAGAATTCGTAGTAGATAATGATAAATGTAATCATACCATTACGATGAGACAATTGAACGGTACTAAAAATGTTTTATTGAGTAGAGAATTTGATTATACAAATCAATTTAAAGAGGTATTTTTGGTAGCTATGATAGAAGATTATAATAAATATAATTCAATCTTTGACTCAAATGTTACAGCAGGTCAAAATGATTTCGTTAACTTTACTATTAGGACTAAGGAAAATGATACGTTAATCATAAAAAATATTGATATGGATCAAGCATCTAAATTAAATGATATTCTTTATGAAAAAAAGGTGGAAACTCCAGCTCCACAAGATTCAAATACATTGATGGGAACAAATGATAAAGGAATCGGAAATACATTTGTTATTATATTAACTATATTATTAATAGGCTTAACCTTAGTTGGAACAATATTCTTCACTATTATGTCTAATAAATAAACATCCTAGGATGTTTTTTCTTTATGAATATATGATACTACAATTCACAAAGAAAAAATATAATAAAAATGTTTAATGCTCCTATTCATCGTTAAAATATGATGTACATAATAATTCTTTAATCAACATTATCGAAATTGACTTTATTAAAAATCTAAACTATTATATAATACTTGATGAGGTGATTTATCATGTCTAACTTATCCAATGACATTAAGAATCCAGTAGAAAATCAAGAAAATAATTTGTCGTCTTTATTTAATTCAAAAGGCGAGATTATTGGTATGCCACATAGTATGTTTGAGAATGATTCTAAGTATAGTTTAAAAGTACGTAAAGAGTTAGAACAATATGGGGAACTTGTTTATGGTGTAAGCTCTGAAACAAAAGAACGTTTCAAAAAACTTGTAGAGTATTGGAGACCTCAAGACCATCGTAGACGTTATTGTGGTGAAGGAGCAGAATATTTTTATGACCAGGCAGAAGATATGGGTTTAGTTGGGGATGAAATGGTTTCAAAATACGTAGCTGGACATATACTGAAGTTTATGACTGAGCATAATATTGACAATTCATTTATGCAAAAAATGTTTAATGAAATATGGCGAGATACAGGTTCATTTAATGTAATAACTGATGACCAACAAGAAAGAGCAAGCGACTGGGTTGACTTAATGTTCAGTGGTCCACAAGCAGTGGAAAATCGCAGAAAAACAAGGCAACGAGATGTAGTAATGAGTAACGAAGTTGCAGATGGTTTAATGGGTGTTGCCAAAAAATTATTTGGACATAATGGGTCTTTTGACATAACAGATATTAATGCACTATATATTTTTGAAACTGCATTAAGTCATGCAAGAAATTACCCTTATAGAAATAGTGGAAAAGACAAACTAAGTCGAGATGAAGTTATATCAAAACTTATTTTGACATTTTGCAAGGACATTGTTGTTTATTGGTCAAAACCAGAAAATATCAAGCTAATTCCTGTGGGCAAAAGAAGCAACTTATTTAACTTGTTTCGCTATGTTGAAAATCCTGAAAACGATTTTACTATTGAGCAGTTAGAAAGTAAGCAACTGTTTATGTTTAGCGAAAATCAATTATCCACTTATATAAATCCGTATGCATATATTCAACAAAACATTGGACAGGCAACTATCGATACACTTGATGGTGATTATATACATTATGATTATTGTGGTGATGATGAGTATGAGAATAGGCCTAAAATTCCAGCACCATATCGTTATTATAGTATGGAAACAAGGTTAGAACTTGCAAAATTTATGCCTGATGATGAAGCTTGTCGCTATTATATGGAACTGATAAAATGGCGAGAATCGTGTCTTAGATATATATATAAAGCTGAATATACTGACAATGGTGATTATGATTCTGAAAACGTCAAGATATTTAGACTAATTGCTGATAGAACAAGCGACCCAAAAATAAAACTTGAATATATAAAAAAATGGTTGCAATTTGATAAACAGGCACAACAGATATATGCGAGTATAAATGATGATTTTTTACTCTTCGCGGATGATATAAAACGTAAAATAATTTCTCCAAATATGATTCCTACACTCGATAAAGAACACCAACATATTGCTATGCTCATTCTTGAAAGAACCGATGATTTAGATGGAATGATAGCAGTACAAGGCGAAAAGCCATATCAAACAGCACATAGCGACTTAAGCAAACGTGCTTTAAAGGGGATTATTGAATGCTATAAAAAAATGCCATGGGGTGATTTTGATGAACTTTTATCTGCCATTGACATTGTTCTTGAAAGTAAAAATCATGCTATATCCGCACAACGAATGAGAGAAGTACTTGCCACTTTTTATTCACCTATCAAAAAGAAATATAACAAGGAAGCAAAAAGTAGTTATTATGCAAATCGTCCTGAAGCTCTAGAAACTTCATATTATGGTAAACAAAAAAACATGCTTGAATCATATCTGACAAGATTAACGGAACAAATGAAAATCGAGGGGCAAATGCAAAAAATAGTTTCTAAAGCAAACCACGAAATAGTAAAACCTCAAATTTTAAAACTCACGAAAGTTATTAGGCAAGTTGCCTTAAACAAAGCACAGCAAGAAAAATAAGAACCAAACAATACCATTATCCAGGATATATAAAGTTTTTACAGACTATTTGTTAGGACTAGGAAATTCTGAATTAGTTGATATCGGTAGTTTAAATCAAAGGGATAAAAAAATAATTATAGATTCGATGCATCTAAAACCGATAATGGGATTAAAAATAATGATGATGCAGTTAAAAAATTGGATAAAATGGACAAAGATTTTATAAAAATCATTGAATATTGAAATAAAAAAGACTTGATAAATCTTATTAAGACTATGGATAAAATGCAGGTGAGAAATATTTTACGAGAGTTATAAAAGAAAATGAAATTATCAAAAAAGGAAATATAAATATACTTAAAAATCCTAATAAAAAGAAATCCCATTTACTAGATTTAATCAAAAATGTAGATAAGTATTAGACACCATGATGCTCTAATATTTTTTTATAAAGTCTTACTTTGAGAATTGAAGATATGATATAATACTGTTATCAGGAGGAGTTTATGAAGTTAGAAGTAAAAAACTTGACAAAAAAATATGGTAATAAAGTAATCCTAAATAATATTTCATTTACTTTCGAAGAGGGAAAAATTTATGGCTTGATTGGAAGAAATGGGGCAGGAAAAACTACTTTTTTTAACTGTATAAATAAAGATATTAATATAGATTCAGGAAGTTTTCAAATTATTGATAAAAAAACAGTAAGAAGTTTAGATGAGTCCGATATTGGATATGTATTATCTACTCCTATTGTTCCAGAATTTTTAACAGGAAAAGAGTTTTTACAATTTTTTTTAGAAATCAATAAAGATCAAATAAAAGATAAAAAAACGATAGAAGAGTACTT
>CAJUJA010000024.1:16252-16735 GCA_910586635.1 uncultured Bacilli bacterium
AGTCAAACTAAATCAGGAAGATCAAAATAAGTTATTAAAAGAATATTCCCATGGAATGAGAAATAAAATACAAATGTTAATTAATTTTATCGCGGACTCTAAAATTCTATTATTAGATGAACCATTAACATCATTAGATGTAGTGGTACAAGATGATATGAAAAAACTATTTAGAACGATGAAAAAAAATCATATAATTATTTTTTCTACTCATATTTTAGAACTAGCCTTAGATTTATGTGATGAAATTATAATACTAAATAATCAAAAGTTAGAATTAATAGGAAAGAAAGATTTAAATACGAAATCGTATAAAGATAAAATTATAAAATCATTAAAGGATAATAAAAATGATTAATACATTAAAACTGTCTTTAAAAATAGACTTTAATTATGCTATTAATTCTTTTATCTATACGATTAAAAAAACACCTGTTCTAAGAAGTATAATAACTTCTAATTTATATGAAAAAGAGGGATTTA
>CAJUJA010000025.1:0-12510 GCA_910586635.1 uncultured Bacilli bacterium
GGAGAGTTAGAAATTACAGATCTAAATCGATTATTTTTGGAGGAGGATAGACTAGAAGTCATTACTCTAAATACAGGTTACGGATGGTTTGATACAGGAACATTCGAAAGTTTAAATAAGGCCTCTGACTTTGTAGGTATCGTTCAAAAAAATCAAAACGTTACCATCTGTTGTCCAGAAGAAATCGGTTATAAAAATGGCTGGTTGTCGAAGGGACAATTATTAAACCAAGCAGAATTAATGAAAAAAAATACTTATGGAAAACATTTATTAGAAATTATGAAGGGGGAAAATTAAAATGAAAAAGATTAAAACAAATTTAAAGGATTGTTATATCATACAACCAGATGTATTTGGAGATAATAGGGGATACTTTTCTCCATACTTTAAACAAGAAGACTATACGAATGACGAAGAACTTAACTTTGAAAGAGTTGTACAGACCAACAGAAGTAAAAGTGCTAAAGGAGTATTAAGAGGTCTTCATTTCCAAAAGAATCCAAAGTGCCAAGCAAAAATAGTGGAAGTAATTCAGGGAGCTGCAATTGCTGCAGTTGCGGATATTAGATATGAGTCTCCAACATTCGGGCAGTATACTTATGTGTTATTGAAACCCTATGATAAGGATGATCCAGAAAGCGGAAAACAATTACTTGTACCAAAAGGTTATGCTAATAGTTTTATAGCCTTGGAAGATGATACCATTTTTCAATATTTAGTAGATAATGACTATGCACCAGAACTAGAAGCTGGAATCATATGGAATGACCCAGATATAGGCATTCCATGGGATAAAATATTCACTGAATATGGTATTACAGAGCCACAATTATCAGAAAAGGATCAAAAGCACTTAACATTAAGAAAAAGTCCGAAATACTTTATTTATAAGGGTGATAAATAATGAAATATTTTATAACAGGGTACAAAGGTCAGCTTGGATATGATTTAGTAAGAGAACTTGCTAAACGATCTGAGCTGGATATTGTGGTATCCGATCGTGGAGAATTAGAGGAGTTAAATAAGAACTCTTTAGAATTAAAAGAATCTATAAATATAGAATATATTCCTCTAGATATTACAAATAAGGAACAAGTAAATAAGGTTATAGAAACAGTAAAACCCGATGTTATTTTCCATTGTGCTGCCTGGACTGCTGTTGATAAGGCAGAGGATATGGAAGAAGATGTTCAAAGAGTAAATGTAGAAGGAACAAAAAATATAGTAGATGCTTCCTTAAAGGTAGGAGCTAAAATGGTGTATATGTCAACAGATTATATATTTGATGGAAAAAAGGAAGGATACTATCAGGAAGACGATAAAGCCTGTCCAATGAGTGTTTATGGAAGAACGAAGTATGAAGGAGAGGAAGAAGTAAGACGTAATCCAAAACACTTTATCACAAGAATCTCTTGGGTATTTGGAATTAATGGAGGAAATTTTGTTAAAACCATGTTAAAATTATCAGATACTCATGATCAACTAACCGTAGTGTCAGATCAAGTTGGAAGTCCAACTTATACAGTAGATTTAGCAAGACTTTTAGTAGATATGGTACATACTGAAAAATATGGAACCTATCATGTGAATAATGAGGGATATTGTTCTTGGGCAGAGTTTGCACAATACATATTTGAAAGTAACGGAAAATCTACAAAAGTAAAACCAGTATCAACAGAAAAATATTTAAAAATAACTGGCACAAAACAAGCTTATCGTCCAAGGAATTCTAAATTAAGTAAAGAAAAACTTGTAGATGCTGGATTTGAAATGCTACCTACTTGGCAGGATGCAGTCAATAGATATTGTAAGGAATTAGACAATGATTAACGTAAAGTAAAAAGGAATTAGTACTAATTCTTTTTTCTATATGATATAATTTTTTTAGATAGGAGGGAAGAAAAAGTGGATGTTTTGGACAATAAATGTCCAGCATGTGGTGCTAAAATTACTTTTAATCCAAAAAATCAGAAGTGGGATTGTGAATATTGCGGTAGCAAGTTTAGTCTAGAGGAAATGAAAAAATACCAAAATGCAAGTTCTGAGGAATCAAATACTCAAAAAAAGAAAAAGAAGCAGAAGAAATTAGAGGATTTAGATGTGTACACTTGCAAAAACTGTGGGGCCGAAGTGATGGCAGATGAGACTACAACTGCAACATTCTGTGTTTACTGCGGAAGTACAACAATTTTAAAAGATAGGATTGATAGTGGGATAGCTCCCTCAAAATTGATACCCTTTAAAAAGGTGAAAGAAGATGCTGTTGATGCATTCAAATCATTATATAAAGGAAGACCACTCATGCCAAAATTTTTTAGTGATACAAAAAATATAGAAAAGATAACGGGAGTTTATATTCCTTTTTGGTCATATGATTTAAAAGCAGATGGAAGTATAGACTTTACTGCTACAGATGTGAAAACTTGGAGTGACTATAATTATCGTTATACGAAAACAGATAAGTTTTTATGTAAAAGAAATAGTAAAATGGCATTCCACGGAATACTAGTGGATGGATCTTCAAGATTTGATGATGATTTAATGGATTCTCTGGAACCATTTGATTTTAAAGAATTAGTGGAATATAATCATGCTTATTTGTCTGGATTTTTAGCAGAAAAATATGATGTAGATAGCAACAAGGCCATAGAAAGAGCAGATAGCAGGGCTATGAATACAGCAATTTCTATGACAGAAGCTACCGTTTTCCATCACAGTAAAATTGTTACAAATAATAACTTGAAAATTTCTAAAGTAGATGATGATTATATTTTACTACCTGTCTGGATGGTAAATATTCAATATAAAGATAAGAATTATACTTTTGCTATGAACGGTCAAACCGGGGAAATTGTAGGTAATATTCCATTAGATATAAGAAAGACAATATTGCTTTCTATTGTCCTTTTTGTTATTATAACGGTAGTTGCTTTCTTAGTTATTAGAGGTGTAACATGAAAAAGATAATAAAAATAGGAATCCTTATCATCATAGGATTGGTATGGAATATTCCTGCTGTATCAGCAGGTACCAATACGAATATCAGAACAGAACAAGATTATAGAGTATCCTCATGGGTAGAAGTAACAGAGTCTAATAAAAATAATATTTTAACTACACCCTCTGTAAATGAAGAAGAAAAGATATACGACTTTGCAGATTTATATACAGAAAGTGAAGAACATGATTTATATAATAAGGTTACGGAATATATTAATAAACATAATATGGACCTGGTAATCGTAACAATAGATAAAAATAATAAATCTTCACCTATGGTGTATGCAGATGATTTTTATGATTATAATCATTTTGGTATTGGTAAGAATAGAGATGGCGTTTTATTCTTAATTGATATGGAAAACAGAGAAATTTATATGTCTACAACGGGTAGTGCCATTAAAATGTACAATGACTATAGAATTAATGAGGCATTAGATCAGGTATATCAGTATATGAGTGATGAAGCCTACTTTAAGGGTACTACTGATTATATTAAAATTATTAGTAATTATGCAGCTGAGGGATTTCCAAGCGGGAACACTGAAAAATTATCTATTGGAATGGTAGTTTTATGGTCTATTTTATCAGGAATTATAATTACTGGTATTATTATGGTAACTTTAATTCGAAAGAATAGATTGGTAAGAAAAGCAACTACAGCAGAAGAGTATTTAGATAAAGAGAGTGTAGATATCAAAAGCATTAGTGACGTTTTAATATCTACTAATACGGTAAGAACAAAAATAGAGCATGATACTTCTAGTGGAAGTTCAACCCATTCAGGAAGTAGTGGTGCAGGTCATGGTGGCGGTGGCCACGGTTTTTAAAATTAATAAAAAATAAGAAAAGAGGTTTAATAATATGGGATTAATAAAAGCAGCAGTAGGGGCTGTCGGAAGTACACTACATGATCAATGGAAGGATTATATAAAGTGTGATGACTTAGGACAGGATATCTTAATGAAGAGGGTATCAACTCCTAATGGAATTATTTCAAAGGATAGTGCAATTCAAGTTTCACCTGGACAAATTGCCGTGATTTTTGAAAGTGGAAAAATATTAGATGCAACAGCAGAAGAAGGAATTTATATTTTTGATCAGTCATCTTCTCCAACATTTTTTGCAGGACAATTTGGAGCAGTATTTAAAGAAATGTGGACCCGTTTTGTTTATAATGGGGCAACTAATAAAGAGCAAGCCGTATTTTATTTAAATGCTAAAGAGATTATGGATAATAAGTTTGGAACACCTTCGCCTATTCCATTTCAAGATTGGTCACATCCAATTCCAAATCAAATGACAGGGAATGAGACTGCATTAAGAGTTCAAGTGAAGTGTTTTGGTAAATATACATTTAAAATATCAGATCCAGCAGTATTTATGTCAAAAATAGCAGGAACTGCTGAGGAGTATAGAAAAGATGAATTAGTGGAACAAATGAGAAGTGAAGTAATTGGATCTTTTCAAAATGTATTAAATGAGCTAGGTAATAGTGAACATAAAGCACCTGTACTAGAACTTCCTAGTTATACAGATGAGATTAAAACAATGATGGATGAAAAAGTATTTGATGAGCCAATCCGAGCTAGAGGACTTAGTATTGTAGGATTTGTAGTAGAATCTGTTACTCTAGATGATGAATCCAATAAGAAAATTGATAATTATGAGTTATCAGCAAATGCAGCAATGCAACAAGGGACTCTTACAGGGGCCTATGCTAATGCAGTGGTTGATGCTGCTAATAACACCTCAGGAGCAGCTAATGGATTTATGGGAGTTGGTATGATGAATATGGCATCAGGTGGTGTTATGGGAGGAGTTGCAACAGTAAACCAACCAAATACTCAAAATCAAGCTCCAGTACAAAATAATCAATCAACCGGAGGAAAATTCTGTTCTAATTGTGGAAATTCAGTAACAGGAAACTTCTGTGGAAACTGTGGAACAAAAGTAGGAGAATAAAAAGAAAACTTCTTTCTAAATTTATAAAGAAAGGAGTTTTTTTATAGAAAAGGTTTCGATAAGTTTACAGTCTTTGTTGTCAAATTTTTAACTAGTTTTAAAAGATGATTCTTTTTATTTTCATATTTATTTTAGTTGGTAGTATAATGTATATGGATTAGGTGTTGTATAATGAAAAGATTAAAAAAGAATAAAGAGTTATACTACCAAAAGAAAGCTTATTATAAAAAAGATAAGTTTTTTATTGTTTTAATAATATTATTTACCTTATTAGTTGTGAATATTTTATTTATTTATGTACAATATGAAAGAAAACAAAACGAGACAGAGAAAGAATTAAAAAAACAAGAAGAACTAATTAAAAAGAGAGATAGAATAGAAAGAATCAAATATGGGGATATTATATTTTTGGGTGACTCTCTTACTGATTGCTATGATTTAAATAAATATTACAATTTTCCAATTGTAAATAGTGGAGTATCTGGTTGGACAACAGATGATATTTTAAATCATTTAAATGAGAAAGTCTTTCAATATAATCCAAAAAAGTTAGTATTACTAATTGGAACTAATGATATTAATCGTGATAAGGACTCTAACTACATTACTAGTAATATAGAAAAAATAGTAAAAAAAATAAAAGAAAAAAGACCTAAAGTTACCATTTATGTTGAATCCCTTTATCCTATTAATCACACCGCCTCAGAAAAAATTAATCAACAAACGGTCGGTAAAAGAACGAATCAGACTATAATGGAAATTAATAAAAAATTAAGGAAGTATTGCAGTGTAAATAATATCAAATATATTGATATGTATCCGATACTGATTGATAAAAATGGAAATTTAAGATTGGAGTATACAAAAGAGGGACTTCATATTAATGAAAAAGGATATCAAGTGATTACCAAAAGGATTTTGAAAAATATAGAACTATGAAATTTACACTAGAAATAATACATGTTATACTTACAGTAATAAGGAAGGGGCAAAACATATGAAAACATTAGTGACAGGGTGCTGTGGCTATATAGGTTCTCATACATGTGTAGAATTGTTAGATCATGGGTATGAAATTGTTGGATTAGATAATTTTAGTAATACAAGTGAAATTTATTATTACTCACAAAAATATTCTATTATTCTATTGGAGGAAAAAGAGTAGAAAACCCGAATTACACAAAAAAATCTTGCAAAGTAACTAGCTAAGGAGTTAATAAATAGGACGGTTGATTTTAAAACAAAGATTGAAAGGCAGATCTGGTATTTACTTTCCTATTTTTGTTTTATATAATTAAATATATAAGGAGGAAAAATATGAAATTTTTAGTAACAGGTGGAGCCGGGTTTATAGGAAGTAATTACATGCATTATGTAGTAAAAAAGTATAAGGAAGATCAATTTGTTTGTCTAGATGCCTTAACTTATGCAGGAAATTATAACAATATCAAAGATTTAGAGAAATATGAAAATTTTAAATTTGTCAAAGGAGATATCACCGATAGAAAATTTATTGATGAGTTGTTTAGAAAAGAACAATTTGATATTGTAATTAATTTTGCAGCAGAATCTCATGTAGATAATTCTATTAAAAATCCAGGAATCTTTTTAACAACAAATATTATTGGAACCCAAGTACTAATGGATGCATCCATTAAATATGATATCAAAAGATATCATCAAGTATCAACTGATGAAGTATATGGGGACTTACCACTTGATCGACCTGATTTGTTATTTACAGAAGAGACCCCAATTCATACATCAAGCCCTTATTCATCATCAAAAGCAGGAGCAGACTTACTTGTTGGAGCATACCATAGAACTTTTGGACTTCCTACAACTATTAGTAGGTGTTCTAATAACTATGGACCTTATCAATTTCCAGAAAAGTTAATACCAGTTGTAATTTCAAAGGCCTTAAAAAATGAAAAAATTCCAGTATATGGATCAGGAAGCAATGTAAGAGATTGGATTCATGTTGTTGATCATAATATAGGAGTTGACCTAATTGTTAGAAAGGGAAAAGTAGGGGAGGTCTATAACTTAGGAGGACACTCTGAAAGAACTACTTTAGATGTTGTAAAAACTATACTAAAACAAATGGGCAAAAGTGAAGATTTGATTTCTTTTGTAGAAGATAGAAAAGGACATGACTTAAGATATGCAATTAATTCTACAAAAGCAGAAAAGGAATTAGGATGGGAATTAACCTATACTTTTGAAAAAGGAATTAAAGAAACTGTAGATTGGTATTTAAAAAATACGAATTGGCTTAATAATATCTTATCAGGAGAATATAAGAATGCTTATAAAGACTAAAAAATAGTCTTTTTTCTTTGATAGACATTTTCTTTATGATATAATTGGGATAGGGAAAGTAGGTTGTGTAGTATGGAAAAAGATAAGAAAATAAGACAGTCTAATTTTGAACTGATGAGAATTATATCGATGTTTGGGATTATTCTAGTACATATTTTAGGAAATGATCATGGAAATGTTATAGTTAATTGTGAAAGAGACTCTTTAAGACTGATATTTGAATTCATAAGATTCTTAATAATTGTACATGTAAATTCTTATGTTTTATTGACTGGTTATTTTCAATGTAAAAGCAAATTTAGAATGTCTAAGTTATTCAAAAATATCAATATGATGTGGTTTTATAGAGTTGTATTATTGATTTTTTTAGTTGTTATCAATGTATGGCATCCAACTCATATTGAAATTTTTAGAAATGTTTTTCCACTTGATCTAGGTTTTTATTGGTTTCTGGATGTTTATATCTTACTTTACTGTGTTAGCCCTATTATTAATAAATATATAGGAAAAGCAAATAAACATGAATTGAGAAAAGCCATTGGTATTTTATTTATTATTTTTTCCATTCTACCATATATTACTGGACTCAAAACTCTATACAATGATGGATATTCTTTATATAACTTTGTTCTATTATATTTAATAGGTGCTTATTTAAGAAAATATCCACTAAAAGAATGCTATTTATTTAAAAATATTTCTAAAAATTTATTTCAAATAATTTGTATTTTTACTTTCTTTGGTTGTGCAGTTTTTAATTTTTTACTGACTCAATTTGGAAGTAGTGTTACTTCCTTTGGGGATTTATTTCATGAAATGGGTTCTAATGTAATCACTACTTCCTTAGCTTATAGTAATCCTTTTGTGATTATTCAAACCATTGCTTACTTCTGTTTCTTTGAAACATTAAGCTTTAAAAGTCCATTTGTTAATAAATTATCTTCATGTACACTAGGCGTTTATTTAATCCATAATAATATACAAATAAGACATAACATCTATAAGTGGTTAAAAATAGATCATGGTCCAATATATTCTTATAAGTTTATTTTTTATGTTTTTGCTATAGCAATACTAATTTATATTGTATGTTCTATAATTGAACGATTTAGACAAGTTTTATTTAAGGTGATTTATAAAAGAAAACTATGCTGTAAATGGCGACAAAAATATAGAGGTTTTATTGATAACTGTGGTTTTAATATCAATTGGTGAGGCTAAAAAGATAGGAGATCTGATAATGAAAAAAAGAAAAATTAGTGTAATAGTACCAATATATAATGTTGAAAAATATTTAGTAAAATGTATTGAATCTATAATCAATCAGGATTATAAAAACTTGGAAATTATTTTAATAGATGATGGTTCTATAGATTCATCTGGAACCATAGTCGATAAATATAAAAGACAAGATAAGAGAATAATTGCTATTCATCAAAGTAATAAAGGATTGTCTAATACGAGAAATGTAGGAATTAAAAAAGCAACAGGTGATTATATTTCATTTATTGATGGAGATGATTATCTTGATAGAGACTATTATTCAACACTAATAAATCATATAAAAAATCAGGATATGATTGTTTTTGGATATAAACAGGTTAACTATGAAGGAAAATGCTTAAGTGAAAATAAATTAAAACACGCAGACTTTAGTAAATTTAGATTTGTATCAGCATGTACAAAAATGTATAAAAGATCATTTTTAGTAGATAACAACATTTTGTTTTATAATGTAAAACCAGCTGAAGATGCAATATTTATGTCTAAATGCTATTCTAAAACCAATAAAATTGAAGTTATTGATTATATTGGGTACAATTATGTTGTAAATTTATCTTCAATTACACACACAAAAGAAAATAAGAAAAATATTCCAATTAATGAAATATTAGATAAAATTATGGAAAATATAAATTCTATATTACAATGGAATTCTGTGACTCATGTATCTTATTTTTGCCAAAAAACTTTTTTATTTTTGGTAATAGAGAAAAGTAAAACGATGGAATACTCAGAAATGAAAAAAGAATACGATCAATCTTTGCAGCATTTTCTAAATCTTATGGGACAAAATAAATTAAAAATGCGTATTACACCTATCAATGGTGATACCCTTAGAAATAGTTTGGTTATTAATTTCTATACCATTCTATATAAATTAAAGTTGGATTATTTATTTTTAAAGTTATTAGAAAAGACACAGTATAAAAAATAATATATGGTAAGAGGAAATGATTATATGCGTACAGAAAAATCAATATTAAATGTTAGCTCCAATTTCTTTATCTATGCTTTTAGATCTATTATGATGTTTATTGTTAGAACTGTTTTTATTAAAGTATTGGGAGAGGAAATTTTAGGACTAGATGGATTATTTACAAATATCTTATTAATGCTTTCTATTACCGAATTAGGAGTTAGTAATGCTATTAATTTTAGTTTGTATAAGCCTTTAGCAAAAAAAGATTATGAAAAAGTTAGTATACTAATGAGTTTTTACAAAAAGGTATATAAAATAATTGGTATCATAGTTACAATATTAGGACTTGTTGTCATGCTATTCTTAAATAAAATTGTGACAACCGATATTACAAATTTAAATCTATATTTTATTTATCTCATTTATTTATTTGATACTGTAAATCTATATTTTATCTCTTATAAAGAAACCTTAATTATTGCAGATCAAAATAACTACCAATTAGTAAAATATAATTTTGTTGCTTACCTTTTTATTTATATTTTACAAATTATATTTTTAATCATAACAAAAAGCTTTATTATTTACTTATTAATTAAAATTATTGTGATGTTTATTAATAGAATCTACATTAATCGTTTTATTAGTAGGCAATATAAAAACGTTGATTTTAAAACGAAACAAAAAATAAAAAATAAGGATCTGTCAATTATTAAGAAAAATATTAGAGGGATGTTTTTCCATAAAATAGGGTATTATTTTATCAATGGAACAGATAATATAGTGATTTCAAAATTTTTAAATTTAACTATGGTAGGTATTTATACAAATTATCTTTCTTTAATTACTATGACTAATACTCTGTTAAGTAGTTTATATAAAGGGATAACCGCTAGCTTTGGTAATTTGATTGCTTTAGAAGATAAAAAAGTTCAAGAAGAAATATTTCAAAAAACCAATTTTGCAGGACACTTAATTTATAGTTTTGTGACCATCGCTTTTATCGTTTTAATCAATTCCTTTATTACTTTATGGATTGGGAAAAAATTTCTACTAGAAATGACGGTAGTAATAGTTATCTGTATTAATTTCTATATAGATGGGATGAGACAATCTATAGATTCTATTAAAGATGCAGCAGGGGTTTATGATCAAGACAAATATGTGCCAATAATACAATCTATCCTAAATATTGTATTATCTGTGATATTAGTAAAATATATCGGTATTTTAGGAGTAGTTTTAGGAACATTAATTAGTAATATTACTTTACCATGTTGGAATAGACCCTATATTATTTATAAATATGTATTTAAAACATCTCCAAAGAAGTATTATTTAGATTACATGAAAAACTTTTTAATTTTATTATTAACGACTACTATTATTATGTTCATTATGAATAAAATTAGTTTTAGTATGACGATTATAAATTTTATCTTATCTATCATTATTTATACTATATTATTTATTATTATATATTCAGTGGTCTATTTTAGAAATAATCATTATAGATTTTATTTTAATTTAGTATTAGAAAGATTGAAAATAAAAAAAAGAAATTAGGTTTTACTAGGAAACTTAATTTCAGAAATTAAATGCTCAGAGCATCTTTTTTCTTTGGGCGGTAATTGCATATAGTCGCCATAAAGAAATGTTAAATACTCGTGATAATCCTTTGGAATATAGAATTGATAATCCTCAAATTGATGAAGAACTCTTTGTTTAATATGATTGGAATCTAAGACTTCTTTTAAAAGATATCTTCCTCCATAACAAATTATTCTTTTTGTTGAATGTTTATTATATTTGGTCATATGATGAATTAGCATTTTTTTGCATTTTTCAGTAGAAATGAGCCTAGAACATAGTTTAATTAATTTTAATAAGGTATTTCTAAATTTACTTTCACTAACAGATATATATCCTAGCTTATTAGAATACATAATTTTTAATAAAATCACCTTAACAAATGTAAGTCGCATAGAAATATTATGATCAGGAATATTATCACAAGGAAAAATATCAATCCAAATTCCTTGTTTACTGTATTCCTCACCAGAAATGGATTCTGCATAAATAGAATCCTTTCTTCTAATCTTTCCATATATTAAACCACAAGAAGAATCGGTTTCCATCGACTGAAAGTAATATTTTTTTTGGTCTAATTCCTTTTTATAAATTTTCAAAAATTTTTCATAATCAGTTCTATGCATATGAACATCAATATCATCATCCCAAGGAATAAACCCTTGATGTCTAATAGCACCAATACAACTACCACCAGCAAGAACATACTTTAATTTGTGCTTTTTGCAGATTCTATCAAATTCAACTAGTATTTCTAATTCTATTTTTTGTAGTTGTTTTAATTGTTTCGTTGTTAATTTTTTAATTTTTTTCATAGTTCCTCCTTTTAAAATTATAACACGATATGAATTTTTATAAAATAAATTAATCTGAATATACTAAAAAAAGTATTCAATCTTATATTTTATATGGTATAATGAAAAAAATAGGTGGTAATGTAAATATGAAAAAGAAGATTTTAATAATTTTAGTAGGAATAGGAATTACTTTTGGTCTTGGCTATCCACTAGCAAATGCAAATAGTTCTGAATATACTAGTTGGATAGAAAGACTATCCACTCCAATAGCAAAAAGTACAAACGCTAAAATTAAAGGTTGGGTAATGTCAAATGCAGAGGATAAAAGTATTAAATTGTATATAGATAATCAAGAACAAAAAAATATAGAAAGAGAAATTAGGTCAGATGTTATTAGTGCTCATGGAAAAAAATATGGAGGAGAAGATATCAATCCAAAACCAGGATTTGTGATGACATTTGATTCAACTAAATTAACGGTCGGAGTTCATGAGGTAAAATTAGAAATCATTGATAATAAGACAGGAAATATTATAGGAGAGGAAAAAAATAAATTTACAGTAGAAGATTATCAATACACTAGTTGGATAGAAAGACTATCCACTCCAATAGCAAAAAGTACAAACGCTAAAA
>CAJUJA010000025.1:12610-16280 GCA_910586635.1 uncultured Bacilli bacterium
GAGGAGAAGATATCAATCCAAAACCAGGATTTGTGATGACATTTGATTCAACTAAGTTAACAGTAGGATCTCATGAGGTAAAATTAGAAATCATTGATAATAAGACAGGAAATATTATAGGAACAGAAAAGAATACTTTTACAGTAGAAAAACATAAATATCAAGGTTGGATTCAAGATTTATCTAAAACTGTGGAAAAAAGTGAAAAAGCAAAAATCAAAGGTTGGATGATGACTACTGCTAAATATAAGGATATAAAAATTTATATTGATGATAGGGAGCAAACAAATATCACCGCTATTTCACGTCCTGACGTGATTGATCAAATTTTAGGTTATGGTGGAATAGAGGCAAATCCCAAACCAGGATATGAGGTGACTTTTGATTCTACTAAATTGACAGTAGGAGTTCATAAAATAAAAATCCAAATTATAGATACTTTAACTGGAGAAGTCATTGGAAATCAAACAGGCGAATTTAAGGTTGGAAATTATGATTATAAGATGTGGTTAGAAACTCCAAATTCACAGAAAGTTGTAAAAACCTCTTTAAACGTTAGAGGATGGTTTATGAGCTTGGCGAAGGATAAAAAAGTTGTGATGTATGTAGATAATAAAGAAATACAAGTTGGAACTGAAGCACGTCCTGATGTGGTTGATCAAGTTTTAGGATATGGCGGGATCAAGACAAATCCAACACCTGGTTTTAAAGCTACTTATGATACTTCCCATTTAAAAGATGGATCTCATCATTTAAAAATTGATGTGGTAGATAACCAAACAGGAGATATTATTAAAAGTACTACTACCAAATTTACTGTTAAAAAATATGATGGAATGTTATATTTTGAAAACTTTTCTAACAGTTTATATACAAAAGAAATTAATGTAAGAGGCTGGGAAATGTCTGAACTAGATGGTTCTTATATCGAAACCTATATAGATAATGTGAAAATACCACATACTAATACGAAAGAGGCTAGACCTGATGTCATTGCAGCCTATGGATCGAAATATGGATATGAAGATGTAAATCCAATGCCAGGGTTTAATATTAAAATGAGTCTTGGTATTGTAGGACAAGGAGTACATACTTTTAGGGTAAAATTATATACAAAATTAAATGAAGAAATCTATACTTATACAAAAAAAATTATGGTTTATAAAGATCTATCTTTAGGAATTGATGTGTCTCAATTTAATGGAAGTATTGATTGGACTAAAGTAAAAAGAGACTCTATTGACTTTGCAATGATTAGATTAGGGTATAGAGGATATGGAACAGGAGGTCTAGTTACAGATAAAAATTTTGAAATGAATGTTAAAAATGCACATAACGCGGGTGTAAAAGTAGGAGTTTACTTTTTCTCACAAGCAGTAAATGCGGCGGAAGGGAAACAAGAGGCCGATTATGCTGTAGATATGATTCAATCAAAAGGTCTTACTGCATATACTAAGTTACCAATTGTAATTGATACTGAAAAATCAACATCCCCAACTGGAAATGGGAGAGCAGATCATATATCAAAGGCACAAAGAACTGCAGCAATTAAAGCATTTGCTGATAGAATCAAACAAAGAGGATATGTACCTATGATTTATGCAAGTGCATCTTGGTTAAATGATGATTTAGATATGAGACAGCTAGAAAATGTGAAGGTATGGCTTGCTCACTGGACTTATTCCATTGATAAAAGATCAAATTATCCAGGAATTTATGAAATGTGGCAATATAGTAATAGTGGTTCTATTAGTGGAATTAATGGTGCTGTAGATAGAAATGTAAGCTTTATAATATATTAAAAAAATAGTTATTACTATTTTTTTTGTACTAGAAAATAGTAAAAGTATTGAATCTATGATATACTAAAAAAGAAGATGATCTTTATCTTATGGAGGAGTACATGAAAAAAATAGAAAATAATGAATATGCAATTATAGTAGATGATGTATCAAAAAAATTTAAAATATATTATGACAAACCTAATACCTTAAAAGAACGTCTTGTATTTTGGAATAGAACAAAATTAAATTATCATCAAGTACTAAAAGATATTAATATCAAAATAAAAAAAGGGGAGACTGTTGCTTTAATTGGTGTTAATGGGAGTGGAAAATCTACCTTATTGAAACTTATGACAAAAATTATTTATCCAACAACAGGCAAAATTACTACGAATGGAAAATTAACTTCACTTTTAGAGCTAGGAGCAGGCTTCCATCCTGATTTTACAGGACGTGAGAATATCTATTTTAATGCATCTATCTTTGGACTTACTGCGTCAGAAATTGATAAAAGAGTTCAAGATATTATTGATTTTTCTGAATTAGGTGAATTTATTGATACTCCAGTTAGAACCTACTCATCTGGTATGTATATGCGTCTTGCCTTTTCTGTTGCTATTAACGTAGATGCTGAAATTTTACTTATTGATGAGATTTTGGCAGTAGGGGATCAGCACTTTCAAGATAAATGTTTTGAAAAGCTAGAAGAATTAAAGAAAAGTGATAAAACTATTGTAATCGTCAGTCATAGTCTAGATGCAGTCAAAAAATTGTGTGATAGGGGAGTATGGATTTATAATGGGGAAGTCAAAAAAGATGGAAATATCAAAAAAGTAATTGATGAATACTTAAAGGTGTGTGGATAAGATGTTTAAAGAGTTATATAATTATAGACAACTTTTAAAAAGTAATGTCAGTAAAGAAATAAGGGGAAAATATAAGGGCTCATTCCTAGGTGTTTTATGGAGTTTTGTGAATCCGTTATTAATGACCTTAGTCTATGCAATTGTATTTCCCTTTATTTTAAAATCAACCCAACCACATTATGTTACATTTATTGTGATTGCCATTCTTCCATGGACTTGGTTTACTTCTGTTATATCACAAGGGACTAATACGATTGTTGTGAATGGAGGAATTATTAAAAAAGTTTATTTTCCAAGAGAAATTCTACCCATTTCAATTGTAACTAGTGGTCTAATTAACTTTTTAATTTCCTGCTTAATTATTGCCATCTTTTTAATCTTTAGTGGAATTGGTTTTAGTTTTTATATCTTACTTTTACCATTAATTGTAATTATTCAATATATTTTACAACTAGGACTAATTTTTATTACTAGTTCTATAGATGTCTATATTAGAGATGCTGAATATATTATCACCTTTATTGTATCAATGGTTTTTTATGGAACACCTATTTTATATTCTTCAGATTTATTTCCAACTAGGTTTAGTTGGTTATTAAAACTTAATCCCCTAACAACGATTATAGAGTCGTACCGAGATATTTTTTACTATCAAAAACTTCCTGATTTGTGGAGTTTAGGGATTATATTTTTAGTAAGTTGCTTCATTTTATTTATTGGTTATAGTATATTTAAAAAATTAGAAAAAGGTTTTGCAGAGGAGTTATAATATGGCACGAAAAAAAAATATAAAAATAGCAGGAATTGTTACTCTATATCATCCAACAGATGAAGATATTAAAAATATCGATACTTATCTTAAAGATATTGACAAACTATATATTATTGATAATACAGAAGGGAAGGATAATAAGGAAAGAATCCCTTCAAGTAAAAAAATAGAGTATCATTTTAAAAATAAAAATGTAGGAGTTGCGACTGCCCTAAATATGGGAGCAGAGTTTGCCATCAAAGATGGGT
>CAJUJA010000026.1 GCA_910586635.1 uncultured Bacilli bacterium
TGTTGGGATAAACTATCTAGAAGTATCCAAGCAGTTAATAGGGATGCTGAGAGTGTTTCTATTACAACAGAGAAAATTAGTAAGAAATTTGCATCCATTAATCAAGTTGAGGTAAATACTTTAACCACTAAAGATCAAGAAAAATAAAATTTTAACTGGAAAGTTAAATTTTTTTTAATTTGTATAACTTTTTAAATTATTTGTATACTATAATTAGATATTTCATAAATATAAGTAAGGAGATAAGAATGATCACAAGAGTTTTTTTCTTTTTACTAGGATTTATCTTAATGGTAATAGGGATCATGTATATGATGATCTATATTAATTTACTTAGTTTTGGATATACTTATTTAGAGTATTTTGTATATATACTTACTCATTATGAATGTCTCATTGCAATACTAGGTTTTATCATAGTATTACTTAGTTTATTTGGAAAGGGGAAAAGTCATGTTAAATGTGTACGACATCATTTTAAATTTATTAGATAGTAATAGAATCTATGAGTCTTTTGAATGGAGTCATAAGGATAATATAGAACATATTAAAAAAATACCTATGGTAAGAGTAACTAGTAATTTTTTAAATGATATTATAAAAAATAATATTATTGTGGAGAAAGATTATTTAAAAGAGATTTATAGAAAAACAGAAATCTATCATGATAATGGTGTTGGAGTGATTGATTATGCTTGTTTGTTTACAGATAATTTCAAGGTAGTAGCAGTAGAATTTAGTAAAGAAGGGAAGTCTTTATTTAAAAGCTACTTGTTAATTGATGAAGAAGAGGAAATACTAGAGTTAAGTAATGAAATCCAATTAAGAAACTTAAATTATAAAGTCATTAAGAAAGCAACAGAAACTCTTTTTTTAACTAGAGAGGAGGAGTTTAGAAGAAATTATCTATTAAAAGAAATTAAATGTGCATATAAAAAGGGATTTTATGAAAAAATTAGTTATCTGTATGAGGAAATATTTCCAAAAGATAATAAACCAATAGAGGAAAGATATAAAATATTAATAGATGATATTAAAACTAATTATTGTAAACATCACAATAAAATCTTTAAAATTTTAAAACTTACTCATTCTAAAAAAAAGACTACTTCCAATTAGTAGTCTATTTTCATAGCTTCCTTTACTTTTTTCATATTTTCTGTTGCCCTTTTTCTAGCTAGATTTGTTCCCTCTTCCAATATTTCTGTAATTCGTTTTGGATCATCTACATATTGTTTTCTTCTTTTTTGAATTGGTTTTAAAAATTCACATAGATTGTGAATGAGTTCTTTTTTACAAGCAACACAACCACGCTTACCACTCTTACATTCCTTGCATACTGTTTCTAGTTCATTTTGTGGTGTTACTAATTTATGGTAGTAGTAAACCATGCAGATTTCGGGATTAGCAGGATCATCTTTTCTAATTTTAGAAGGATCCGTTACTGCACCCATCACCTTTTTGGAAATCGTTTCTTTATCGTCTACTAAAAAAATTGCATTTCCTAAACTTTTTCCCATTTTCTCATTTCCATCTAATCCTTTTAGTCTAGAAAAATTACTTAATTTTGGTTCTGGTTCTATTAAAGTATCCCCATAAATGTGATTAAACTTTCTAACAATTTCACGACATTGTTCAAGTAGTGGTAGTTGATCATCCCCAACAGGTATTACTTCTCCAGAAAATGCAGTAATATCAGCAGCTTGGGAAACAGGGTATCCTAAAAATCCGTAAGTGATGCTTTCTCCATTTTTTCCAAATAATTCTTTTTTTTGAGCAACTTCCGCTTTTACTGTAGGGTTTCTAAATAGTCTAGATACCGTTACTAAGTTGGAATAAAAAACAGTAAGTTCTGCAATTTCTGGTATTTTAGATTGAATAAAAAAATGTACTTTTTTAGGATCTAGTCCAATAGATAGGAGATCGGCTGTTATTTCATAAACATTATGTCTTACTTTCTCTGGGTTATGAAAATTATCTGTTAGTGCCTGAACATCTGCAATTTCTAAGAAAAATTCATAGTCATCTTGCATTTTTACATAATTTTGGCCAGCCCCAAATAAATGTCCAAGATGTAAGTTGCCAGTAGGTCTTAATCCCGTTAAAATCGTTTTTTTCATCGTAATCACTTCCTTTTATTATTTTATCATAGATCGTTTTATTATGGGAGATGAATTTGCAAAAATATATAGTTTATGATATAATATGTATTCGAAAAAAGGGGATATTATTATGAATGGAAAGATAAAGAAAATGATTAGCAGTATGTCATTAGATGAATTAAGGGATCTCAGAGGGTATATTGATGAAAAAATACAAAATGGTAGTCATGAAAGTTGGAATAGTAGAATAACAATAGATGAGTTTTGTGATGACTATCAATTACATGAGGCATTAGATAAGAATAACATTCATAATATGGAACAGTTTAAGAAAAATGGTTTATCTAATATTCCAGAATCATTAGTAGAAAAAGCAAATTGGACTTTAAAAACATTTGATTTTGATAGGATAGAAAAACAGTATAGGAAAAAATAATTTTATTTATTTTTCATTGATCTACATAAAAACTTGACAATTGAATATACTATACTATATAATTTATTTAATAACTTTGATGGAGAAAAGTAAATTAATTTGAGATTTAAGCGAGTTAGGAATTGGTGAGAGCCTAATAATGAGAATTATTTGAAAGAACACTCCTTAGTTGCTTACCGAAAAGATTTTTCTTAGTAGACTAAGCCGGACTGTATTCCGTTATAAAATACTAGATTTGATAGAATCGATGAAGGTGATTATAAATTCTTTTATAATAAATTGGGTGGCACCGCGGAAAGACTAGTTTCGTCCCATATGTACTTTGGTATATATGAGTATGAGACTAGTCTTTTTATATTTAAGGAAGGTGATTTATTATGAGGGAGGTAGAAGGAATGAAAATAAGAGAGTATCTCGATGACTATCAATATGAAAGATATGGGAGGATTAACAAGGCTCTTGATTTCTGTCGTTATTTAGATAGTCATGGCATTCATTTTGATCGATGTATTAAACATCGAATGGTATCAGGATGTGAGGAGTCTATTTTATATTATGAAAGGTTTCAAGATTATTTGTTTGATGAATATGTAGTCTGCAAAAACTTATTTGTACAAGAAAGAAAAGGGGATAAAAGAAAATTTTTAATTATTACCGATAGTAATAAAAGAGTAGATTTAAAGTCTTTAAAAGAGATGATGGATTCTAAAAAACTAGAGTTTGTCTGTGAAGATACAATGAAAAGTCTATTACATACAACTCCTGGGAATATTTCTTTATTTAACATTATCTATGATGAGGATGAAAAGGTGGATTTAATTATTGATGAAGATTTGCTAAAAGCTAGTGAATTAGCTTTTCATCCATTATATAATGAAATGAGTATTTTTTTAAAACCGCGTGAATGTTTAAAATTTTTAAATCTAATAGGGAGAGAGGCTGCCTTCTTACCCATAAAAGATTTGAAAGAAAATACGTATCAAAAAACTATAGCAAGTTAAAATGTAAAGAAAGACTTAATATATGTAAATTAGAAGTATCTTATTAATCAATAGTAAAATAAGTGATATAATATAGAAGGAGGAATAAATTATGGTAATTGACGCAAAAGAATTATATCAAAAAATAGAAGAATATATGAATCAAGAGGTGATAATAGAGGGATGGATTAGAAATCATAGAAAGCAAAAAGAATTTGGTTTTATTGATTTTTCAGACGGAACTTGTTTTGACCATATCCAGGTTGTTTATGACGATAAGTTAGAAGACTTTGAACGCATTCAAAAATATCATGTGGGTTCAGCTATTAGAGTGAAGGGAAAGGTAGTAGAATCTCCTAAGGAAAATCAGACATTTGAACTACAAGCAAAAGAAATAATATTACTAGGAGATTGTCCTGAGAATTATCCTATTCAACCAAAGAAACATTCTCGTGAATTTCTAAGAGAACAGGCATATCTTCGTCCAAGAACAAATCTTTTTCAAGCAATATTTAGAGTAAGAAGTATTGCTGCTTATGCAATTCACAAATATTTTCAAGATAGAGGATATGTTTATTTTCATGCTCCGATATTAACAGCAAGCGACTGTGAGGGAGCTGGAGAAATGTTTCATGTCACTTGTTTTGATTTAGACAAGGTACCGATGTGTGAAGGAGTAGTAGATTATAACAAAGATATGTTTCAAACAGAAGCTTCTTTAACTGTATCTGGACAATTAGAAGCAGAAACTTTTGCTTTAGCCTCTAAAAAAACTTATACTTTTGGACCAACTTTTAGGGCAGAAAATTCTAATACCAAAGTACATGCTAATGAGTTTTGGATGATTGAACCAGAAATTGCCTTCTGCGATTTAGAAGGGGATATGGAAATTATGGAGGAAATGTTAAAGTATGTAGTAGACTACGTATTAAAAAATTGTCCTAGTGAAATGAAGTTTTTAGATCAATTTGTAGAAAAAGGACTAATAGAGAAATTAGAAAAATTAGTAAAGTCAACATTCACTAGAATTACTCATAAAGAGACGATTGATATTTTAAAAAAAGCAGATACCAAATGGGAATTTGAACCAGAGTATGGAGAGGATATTGCAAAAGAACATGAAAAATATATTACAGAATATTTTAATGGACCTGTTTTTATTACCAATTGGCCAAAAGATATTAAGGCTTTCTATATGAAATTAAATGAAGATAACGAAACAGTGGCTGCAGTTGATTTGGAAGTACCAGGTGCAGGAGAGATTATGGGAGGAAGCCAAAGAGAGGAAAATTTAGATAAACTGGTTTCAAGAATGAACGAATTAGGTATGGATCAAAAAGAATTAGATTGGTATATCAACTTACGCAAATTTGGTGGCTGTGTTCACTCGGGATTTGGTATGGGCTTTGAACGATTATTAATCTATTTAACCGGAGTTGAAAATATTAGAGATGTGATTCCATATCCTAGAACTCCCGGTAATTGTGAATTTTAAGATAGCGATTGCTATCTTTTTTTAAAATAAAATATGGTAAAATTTGGTAATTAATGTTATAATAGGCAAAAAAAGAAAGAGCATGTGCGATTACATGTAATGGAGTAATAGTATGATCGATTTTTATGAGTTATTAGGTATTAAAAGAGATGCCACCAAAGAAGAGATAAAAAAGGCCTATAGAAATATGGCAAAAAAATATCACCCTGATATTAATCAAAGTGAAGAAGCCAATAAAATTATTGTTAGCCTAAACGAGGCAAAAGAAACACTTTTGGATGATGATAAAAGAAAAGAGTATGATCGACTTTTAAATGACATGGAACATGCAAAACAATTTTCTAAGGATAGGGAAGAGACTTACCATGCAAAGGCACAAGAATATAGAGAAAATTATTCAGAAACCTATATTACAAAATGGCAATTTTTCATGAATTATTTAAGAAATGGTCTAGATTTTATTCTAATAAAAGGAATGAAAGTTTTACTAGTTATCATCAATTATTTATTGTTTTTCTGTGTAAAGGCGGTTAGTTTAGGATTTATCTTTTTGCTACACTTAATTGGTGGGTTAATTGATTATGTTGCAGGATTTATGATGTTAATTGCAGTTTTAGCTCTTTTTGTTTTAGCAGGAGAAAAAGAACCTAATTATATTCCTTTCATTCCCGCTAATGTAGAACTCTTTTCTATGTTTTCTATTCTAGGAGTAATTATAGAGTTATTAAAACAGTTTATTTTAGATGGATCACTTAATTTATTTGCAGTGTTAAAAAATATAGAAGACAAGATTTTTATCTTTATTCTAATGAAATAAAAATAAAAGGCGAACTTAACGATAAGAACGCCTTTTTATATTTCGATTTTTAATCAATTAGTTTAAAATTGGAAATTTTGTATTATTTTACCATCCTCGTTATAAACCTTGGAGTCAGCATCCTTTATATATAATATTTGAAAATTAGGATTATCAAGGGTATATCCTTCTTCTATCGTCCAAGGAAATTCTTTGATAATTGCTTCTTTAGCTTCTGTATTGTTACTATCATCGATTAGTTTACAATTAATTCTAATCCAATTTTTTTCGTCATAAGCAACGATGCAAACATGATTATTTTTGGCAATCTGTTTAGATACATTTTTTTGCTTATTAGTAAGTACATATATTTTATTATCAAATAAAACTGGATCTCCAAAAGGTCTACAACTAGGTTTGTTATCATTTATTGTAGATACATAATTTACCTGAGTATTTTCTTTTAAAAATTTATATGTTTCATTCATATAATTTATTCTCCTTTATAATTATAATCTAGTAATAATTTTTTTTATGTCGCCACTAATGATTTTCCAATCGTTTATTTCTTCAAATCCAATTCTTTGATACCAACAATATGGAAAACCATTTTCATCTTCATATGTATGTGCTTCTAGTGTAGTAGCGTTGTGTTTTTCTATAGCGTATTCAAATAGTTTCTTAAATAAGGCCTTTGCTACCCCCCCATGTTGATACTCTTTTACAACAAAAACTTCACCATCTTCTAAATGCATGCCATCCCACCATGGTTTTAGGGTACTCATAATAATACCAATTGGTTTATTATTATCATATGCGACAAAAAGTAAATCAGGGGTTTGTTTATAGAAATAGTTGAATAATGCAGTGGCTGATTCTTTTGTCCAGTTTTCACCTAAAACTGAATGATTATAATAGTCTGCATATTGTTCTGCTATTAGTTCTAAATCACTATTTTTTCTTAAATTTTCAATACTTATATTTTTCACAAATAATTCCTCCTTACTCGTATTATACCATAGAATATAATAAAGTTGTTTTAATTTTTAGTAGGGGGGGGAGACCTAATTTGATAAATATCAATAGATTATGAATGTGAATTAATACTAAAATGTGGTTATTATAAAACATATGGTATAGTGGAGGTATGATATGTATAGTAGGCAAGATATTATTCAAACAGCTCAAATGTTAGGTATTCAATTTGATCGGTTTACCTTAGATGATTTGATAACTGGAATTCAAATTGAATTAGAACATGGCTTAATAAGCCCAAAGACTAATGTAACTAATAATGATTTGGTTTTAACTATGAAAATAGCCTTAGCACATTTAAATGAGTTCCCCAATTACTATAATAAAAATTATGGATTACCTGCATTTGAAAACTATTTAAAAACCATGCACAATATTTTAAAATGATATTGTTTATAAAAAAGAAAGACCTTTTTATTGGAATATAAGTCTTTCTTTTTTGCTATATTTTTATTTCATAATCACTTGGGGGACTCTTTAGAATATGTTAATTGTTTATTATTATAATGTTTTTCTCCAAATTGATTGACCTAACTATATTCAATATTAGTATTCATATAATCCATTAATTGAGAAACGTTTTTTAAATTCTCAAAATGTAATTTATCTTCTGTGGGAGTGATTTTCATTTCTTCGCTCATTTGTATATTACTTTTTTCTTTCATAAATTGCTCCTTTCTAAACTAGTTAGACTTGTTTTTACTATTTATAATAAAAAATATCTAATATCATTTTATCATATTTTTAGATATCTACTAGCAATTATATTAAATTTTAGATAACAAAAACTCGTGCCAAATAGTTAGTACGAGTAATTTTTATTCTGGGGCGCCATAAGAGAATCGAACTCTTGCATACTAGTGCCACAAACTAGCGTGTTAACCACTTCACCAATGACGCCATATATATAAGACTATTATAGTTTATTATAAATTAAGTAAAAAATCAAGGGCTTTTTGTTGTTTTTAGTTATTTGTCCATACACTATTTACCTAAAAGAATAAATTAAAGAGAAGGAGGAAAATATGTATAGTTATAATGATTATCTATCAAATGATTATTTAAGAAATACTACACCCAGTATGATGAATAATAATCAACCAAATCTCTATACTCCAGAAGAAGGGTATAATAAAGGGAATTTATTTGCTGATTTATATCAGGGCTATAAGGATTATCAACCAGTAAAACTACGTGCTACAAATGAAAAAGATGCATTGTTTTTAGAATTATCTAGATATGCTTTTGCTGCTCATGAATTAAATTTATACTTAGATCTTCATCCAGAGGATACTACGATGTTAGCATTATTTAATGATTATAGGACAAGAGCAAATAAGTTAATGATGGACTATGAATCTAAATATGGACCATTAACAATTTCTAGTGATGAGTTATCTAATAGTTTCTCATGGCAGAAAGACAAATGGCCTTGGGAAGGGGGAAATAGTTAATGTGGGCATACCAAAAAAGATTGCAATATCCAGTGAATATTAAGAAAAAAGATTTAAGAATGGCAAAGTTACTAGTTACACAATATGGTGGATCTAATGGAGAACTTGCTGCTGCACTACGTTACTTAAATCAAAGATATACGATGCCAGATAATAAAGGAAAAGCTTTACTTACTGATATTGGCACGGAGGAGCTTGCTCATATCGAGATGATTTCAACTATGGTATATCAGTTAATGAAAGATGCTACAATTGAAGAAATTAAAGAAGCTGGTCTTGATCCTCATTATGCTGAGCATAATAAAGCACTATATCCAACCGATGCAAATGGAGTTCCATTTACTGTAACTTATTTTGCAACAACAGGAGATCCACTAGCTGATATTTCTGAGGATATGGCAGCTGAACAAAAAGCAAGAGCAGTATATGAAAACTTAATTGATTTAACGAATGATCCTGATGTTATTGGACCATTACTTTGGTTAAGACAAAGAGAAGTTGTTCATTATAATAGATTTAAAGAATTATTTAAACATTATGAAAAAATGTTTAATGTTAAGAATGATAAGAAAATGAATTTCCCAACCAATCAAAATTCTAATAATCAAAGCGGTAATTTTTTAGATAATATGAGCCAAGGATTAAATAATATGAGTCAGTTTTTAAATAACTTTACTCAAGAAATGTAGAGAAGAATCGATTCAATAGAGTCGATTCTTTTTAAATTCATAAAAAATAATTGAGAAATTGGAATAGGTTTGTTATAATCTAAGTATTGATATAGATAGTACCATTTAATCAGGTTGATATTCTATGTAGTTAATCGATATTGTCTAAAGCCATTTGAGGTTTTAGATCTATGTCATATTGAATGGTATTAAAACCACAAAAAGATATCGATAAATTTATGAGTTGTTTTAGATCTATGTCATATTGAATGGTATTAAAACTTATATTATATAGCCTATCAAAAAAAGAGGGTTTTAGATCTATGTCATATTGAATGGTATTAAAACCTGATGACTGGGATTACTCTATGCGAGGCTGTTTTAGATCTATGTCATATTGAATGGTATTAAAACGAAACTCTTGTCGAATATGATGAGAGTGAAGTTTTAGATCTATGTCATATTGAATGGTATTAAAACATTTTAGAATTTCTTCCGTTTAAAGAGGTTGTTTTAGATCTATGTCTTTTAAAAAATTAAAGTATAAATTATTGGGTGTGTCATCACCATGCTATTTTAGTTCTATGTTATGATAAAATAAAACAGCTATAAAAGAAGTGGTATTTAGCTATTATAAATCAATAATCCTAATATGGAGTTAGGATTATTTTGTTTTGTAATAAAACCATATTTTTCCAAAAATGGATTGTTCTTTTTATAAATTAATGGTAAACTTTATGTAAACAAAAGATTTTAGTCTTTATAAGTTAGATGATAGGAGAAATAAAAAAACTGCCTAAGCAGTTATTCTCATCAAAATGAGTATTTAGGGTAAAACCTTTATTTTAACTCTCTATGTCATCTTAAATGGTATTAAGACAAATTCATGATACCATAGAAGTAGGAGGAGTGTCAATAGTGACGAATAAGAAATATGATATTGGACTTGATATTGGAACCACATCAGTAGGCTGGGCTGTAATGGGCTGTGAAGATTTTAAAGTAATTCGAAAAGGAAATAAAGCAATGTGGGGAGTGAGACTTTTTGATGAGGCAACCACCGCAGAACAAAGAAGAATGTTTCGCTCTACTAGAAGACGATATGATCGTAGAAGAAAGAGGGTACAATTACTACAAGAGGAATTTAAAGATGAGATTTCAAAAGTAGATCCTGATTTTTATCAAAAAATGAGAGAATCTTTTTATAAAGAAGAGGATTTAGAGAATAAAAAAATTCCAATCACGATAGAAGAAAAAGAAATGATTAGAAAATATTATAAAGAATATCCAACGATTTATCATGTTAGGAAAAAGCTAATTGATAGTAAAGAAAAGATGGATATACGTCTTGTTTATTTGGCTATTCATCACATCATAAAATATAGAGGTAATTTTTTACAGGAAGGAAACCATTTTAAAATTTCTAATTTATCCATAAAAGAAAAGTTAGAAAATACTTTTCAGTTGCTATTAGAAGATTCTGCAATGGATCTTTCAAAAGAGAATCTTTCTCTTATTGATCTGGATTTGGTAGAAAGTGCTTTTCAAGAAGTTTCAAAAAATGATAGAAAGCTAAGACTTGAAAAAGAGTTCTCTAATGGTTTTGATAAAAAGAAAAGTAAAGAATTAACAAAAATGCTCGTTGGTGACAGTTTTAGTTTAAATATACTTTTTGATCAAGATAATGAAGAAAATATCAAAATATCTTTTAAGGGGACTAGTTATGATGATAATTATCAAAAATTAGAAAAAGAGTATGGTGACTATCTAGAAGTATTAGACTCTTTCAAAGAACTATATGATACTGTTTTATTAAAACAATTATTTAAAGGTAGTAAGGAAGAATCTATTTCAAAATTAATGGTAGAAAGATATGAATGTCATCAACAAGATTTAAAACTATTAAAGAAAATCTATAGGTCTCCTGAAGATATTTATCACTTATATAAAAGAATGTTTAAATCAAAAGAAAAAGCATGCACTTATGAGAATTATCTTCATAATCAAATAACTTATGATGAATTAAAAAAACAAATCATAAAAGATTTTAAAGAAATAACAACTTGTTCCAATAGTTCTAAGATAACAGATTTAGAAGAAAAAATTATGAAGAAACTACAAGAGGAGATTTTTTTACCAAGGATATCAGATAGTGATAATGGAAAATTTCCTTATCAATTAAATAAAAGTGAACTAGAACAAATTCTAAAAAATCAAGGAAAGTATTATCCATTTTTATTAAACACTTTAGAAGATGGTACCTATAAGATTGTGAGACTATTAGAATTTCGTATTCCTTATTATGTGGGACCATTAAATAGTACGACAGATAAAAAAGAAGGAATTAACCCTAATTCATGGATGGTTCGAAAAGAAGAAAAAGTATCCATTACTCCCTATAACTTTTATGAAGTAGTAGATTTGACCTCATCTGCTGAAGAGTTTATTGAAAGAATGATAAGTAATTGTACCTATTTATTAGAAGAAAAAGTAATGCCAACAAATGCTATCCTATACTCTAAGTTTAAAGTTCTAAATGAATTAAAGCAAATCAAAGTAGGAGAAAAGGGAAAAGAAGAGAGATTAAGCCAAGAGATTCAAATGCATATCTTTAAAAATCTATTCTTAAAAGAGGAAGGGACTATTACTGATAAGAAGTTTAAAACTTATTTAAAGAAAGATTCCAATTTCGATATGTATGAAAATTTATCAGTAACTGGTTATTCTGCTGATCAGAAATTTTCCAGTAATATGCAATCATATCTAGATTTCTTTGGTGAACATGGTATATTTTTAGGTGTAGATTATAAGGTAGAGGATGCCGAAGAGATTATTCGACTAATTACTGTCTTTGAAGATAAAGAAATTTTACAAAAAAAAGTAAAAAGCTTATTCCCTCAGTTGGAAAAAGAATCCATGAAAAAAATTTGTGCTAAAAAATATAGAGGTTGGAGTAGCTTATCTAAAAAATTACTTCAAGAGGTTTACTATGAAGATCAAAAAACGAAGGAAAAGAAAAATATCATTACCTTATTAGAAAAAACCAATGAAAATTTTATGCAAATTTTAAATAATAAAAAATATCAGTTTCAAGATAAAATTGATCAATTAAATAAAGTCGATTCTTCTAAAAAAATAAGTTATGAATTAGTGAGTGACTTAGCTACTTCTCCTGCTGTCAAAAAAGGAATTTATCAGGCATTAAAAGTAGTAGAAGAAATTATCAATTATATGAGATATGAACCAGAAAATATTATGTTGGAAATGGCCCGTGGAGATGAGAAAAAACAAAGAAAAGATGATAGAAAAAAATATATAGAAAAGTTATATGAAACGAATAAAAAGCAAATAGAAAACTATAATATCTTACATAGACAATTAAAATCATTTGATAAAATAGATAGTGATAAGTTATTTTTATATTTTATTCAAGAAGGAAAGAGTTTATATTCTGGAACGCCATTAGATATTAATCAGTTAGAGACGTATGAAATAGATCACATTATTCCTAGGACATTAATGAAAGATAATTCTATAGATAATAAAGCCCTAGTTTTAAGTAGCGAAAATCACATAAAGGCAGCAAGCTTTGTATTACCAGAACAGTTTAGAACTCCTTATATGAAAAGTTTCTGGCAACATTTAAAAAATATGAAATTGCTTTCTGTAAAGAAGTATCATAATCTATGTAGATATAAGTTTGATGAAAAGACGATTTCAGGGTTTATTAATCGTCAATTAGTAGAGACAAGACAAATCTGTAAGCATGTTGCTAATATTATAAAAAATTATCATAAGAATTCTAATGTTATTTATATGAAAGCAAATCTAAGTCACAACTATCGTGAAAAGTTTGAGTTATATAAATTTAGAAGTTTAAATGATTACCATCATGCCCATGATGCGTATTTAACAGCGGCACTTGGTGAATATAAAACAAATCATTTAAAGGCATCTATTGATTATGCTGAGTTAAAAAGTTTGAATAAAAAATTATATGACAGTGGTAATTATCAAACTTTGAAAGATGGTTATGTGATTAATAGTTTGGATCCCAATATCAATACATTCTTTCAGTTTTATGATGAAGATGGAGTTGTGACTTTTGATATTGAAAAGTTTAATCAAACAATAGAAGATACTTTATATCGAAATGATATATTAATTAGTAGAAAGACAGAGAAGAAAACAGGAGAATTTTATGATCAAACTGTTTATGGAGCAAATGCAAATAAAAAAGGATTATCTATTAAAGAAAATTTAAAAGGGTATGGATGTTATAGTAGTATTAATTGTTCTTATTTAAGCTTTATAGAATATAATCATAAGAAAAAGATGATTGGTATTCCTATCATTATTGAGGAAAAATCAAAAAGAAAACCAGAAATAAAAAGAGAATTTATAAAAGAACACTTAGGACTAAAAGATGATAACTTCAAGGTACTAAGAGAGAAAATTTATTTTAATAGTATAATTGATTATAAAGGACAAAAAGTGTCTATTGTTGGATATTCTATAGGTAATGGAAACTGTGAATTAAGAAATGCTACAGAATTAAGATTTAAAAAAGAGCAAATGAAGGTGTGGAAATATGCTTTCAATGTTGCACTAAATCATAAGAAAAGCAAGTTAACAGAGCAAGAATTAGAAAAAGATTTAGAAGAAATTATAACATATTTATTATCACAGAAAAATTATCCACTTTATCAAAATGCGATAGAGAAAATAAATAAGTATTATCAATTACATTCATTAACTTTAGAAGATAAAATGAAAATGGTAGAACAGCTAATGAATCTATTTAATTGTGACAAAATTAATTGTAATCTAAATCCTATAAATGATTCGAAATTAGGAGATAGAATAGGAAGATTAAGCGGATGCAATATTACAGGTGGAGTGATATACAATACCTCAGTAACAGGAATTAGGGAAATAACAGATGAGCTTTAGAACAGTTGTGCTTACGAGGCAGTCAAAGTTAAGTTATAAAAATAGATTTTTAGTAGTAAAGAAGGACTTGGAAGAAAAATATATTCATCTTTCGGAAATTGATACAATAATCGTAGATTCTATTTCAGTTTCTTTATCTTCTTACCTATTAAAAGAATTATCCGATAATAAAATTAATATTATATTCTGTGATGAGAAACATAACCCATTTGGTGAACTAAAAACTTTCTATTCAGCTCATAATTCTAGTAAGAAAATAATAAAACAGATGAAGTGGACAAAAAGGCAAAAAGATGATTTGTGGGAAGTTATCATCAAAAATAAATTATCTAATCAAATCAATGTATTAAAAAAAGCTAAAAAGAATGAGTATCAATTGATTGAAAGTTATCAATGGGAGGTAAAATCTGGGGATAAGAGCAATAGAGAGGCTCATGCAGCAAAGGTTTATTTTAATGCTTTGTTTGGTAAGAAATTTATTAGACATAATCCAGATAGTATTAATGCCTCCTTAAATTATGGATATGCAATATTACTTTCTACAATTAATAAAGAAATAGTAAAAAATGGTTATTTAACACAAATAGGAATCCATCATAAAAATGAATTTAATGAGTTTAATCTTACTTGTGATTTAATGGAAGTATTTCGTCCGGTAATTGATCATTTTGTTTATTTTAATAAGGATAGAGAATTTAATACAGAATATAAACTAGATATTGTAAATGTTTTAAATCGAAATTTTAATTATAAAGGAAAGAATTATACTTTAAAGGACATTATTGAAAGGTATGTAAAGAATGTATTTGATGTTTTAGAAGAGAAAAAGAAATATCAGGAGTTTATTTATGAGGGATAGAGTAGTGAGAACCATTGTATTTTTTGATTTGCCTAATATTTATGCAAAAGATAAAAGAAATTATAATCTGTTTCGTAAGTTTTTGTTAAGGGAGGGTTTTATTATGATGCAGGAATCGGTATATTCTAAGATTGTACTGAATCAACAACAAAGTGAATTATTAGCTGAACGAATTCGAAAAAATTCTCCTAAAAAGGGTTTGATTCAATTATTAACTATAACAGAAAGACAATATTCAAAAATAGAATATATTATAGGAGAGTCAAATACTAAAATTATTAATAGTGAGGATAGGTTAGTAGTCTTATGATGATAAAAACAACATTTATAGAAAAGAAAATAGAATTAAGTCATGATTATGTGAGATGTATAGAAATTGAAAATAAATCTTACTTTTATCGTTTGATAGACTCTTTAAATAAGGTTAGCAATGGAGAAGTATTAGATGAGCTTTCTTTGGATGAGATGAAACAAAATAATATGATTCTAATTTTAGATTATTTGAATTTTAGTGAGAACTTTAAAAAGATTAGTAACGATATTCAAAAACTAATAAAAGAAAAAATAGATGAAGTAGATTATGATGAGTTAAATAGAAGATATAAGAAAGTCATAAATATATGGAAACGTGTAATAAGTAAAATAGAAATTCCTATTTCTGTAGTAGAGGATATGAATATTGATAGGTTAATAAAAATGTTAAATGTTAGGATTAATTTTAGTGATAACTTACTAAATAATTTATTACTTTTAATAGATATTAATAGGGAACTAGGTAATGAAAAGGTTTTAGTCTTTGTTAATTTAAAGCAGTATTTAACAAAAGAGGAACTTCAAGAATTATATAAATATTCTATTTATAATCAACAAATAATTATGCTTATTGATTCACAAAGCTATGGTGTTTCTAACAAAAATGAAAAAAAGATATTAATAGATGATACTTTAGAGGAATATGTGTTATAATTTAGATAGTGATATAGATACTACCATTTAATCAGGTTAATATTCTATGTAGTTAATCGATATTGTCTAAAGCCATTTGAGGTTTTAGATCTATGTCATATTGAATGGTATTAAAACCACAAAAAGATATCGATAAATTTATGAGTTGTTTTAGATCTATGTCATATTGAATGGTATTAAAACTTATATTATATAGCCTATCAAAAAAAGAGGGTTTTAGATCTATGTCATATTGAATGGTATTAAAACCTGATGACTGGGATTACTCTATGCGAGGCTGTTT
>CAJUJA010000027.1:0-6586 GCA_910586635.1 uncultured Bacilli bacterium
CTGGGTATTATCAGGATAAAAAGGTTACGGTTTTTCCATCTGGTATGGGAATTCCTAGTATTGGAATTTATGCTTATGAATTGTATCATTTTTACGGTGTAGAGGAAATTATTAGAATTGGTACTTGTGGTTCTAATAACATGGAGTTGGATTTATTAGATGTTGTTTTAGCTACATCGTCCTATTCCTTATCTAATTATCCAAAACTTTTTGATGGAGATGAGATTCATTTAATAGAAGCTAATAAAAACTTAAATCAAAGAATAAAAGATGCTGCGATAAGGAATCATATTGGTATAAAGGAAGGAACAGTTATTACGAGTGATATTTTTGATCCTTATATTGACTTTTCTAAGTACATAAAAAATTATCCAGAAAGTATGGAATTTTTAGCAATGGAAATGGAAGCTTTTGGATTATTCTATTTAGCTAAAAAGTTAAATAAAAAAGCAAGTTGCCTATTAACAATTGTTGATATTATAGGAAAAGAAAAAAAAGAATCTATTAGTAGTGAAGATAGACAAAAAAGCTTAGATCAAATGATAAAAATAGCTCTTGAATCGATTCAGTCATAAATTAAAAAAATAAAGACATAATATAATAGGAGGTGTATCGCATGCAATATGTAAAAAAAGACTTAGGTTCCTATAAATTACACATGATTAAAACCAATAAATTTAAAACCATCAAAACAAGAGTTTGTTTTAGAAGACCGATAAAGAAAAGTGAAATTACTATGAGAAATATTTTATGTAATATGTTTACTCAATCTTCTAAAAAATATCAAACCAAAAGGGATCTTGCTATTAAGTCTCAAGATTTATATGCAGCAACGATCGCAAGCAGTAATTCAAGATTAGGTAATTATATGAATACTGAAATTACCTTAACGGTTTTAAATGATAAGTATACAGAGGAGAATAATTTTAAAGACTCCTTAGAGTTTTTAAGTGATGTTATATATAACCCTAATGTAGAAGGAAATAAATTTGATGACGAGCCGTTAGAAATTGTCAAGGCTAATGCGAAAACAGCATTAGCAGGACTAAAAGAAGATTCTAACTTATATAGTGTAATAAGACTTTTAGAAAATATGGATGAAGATAGCCCAATCTCATATAGGGGAGTAGGATATTTAGAGGATTTAGAAAAAATTAATGGTAGTAATCTATATACCTATTATAAAAAAGTATTAGATAAGGATCTAATGGATATTTTTATTATAGGGAATATTGACTTTGTTGAAACAGAAGAGTTAATTAGAAATTATTTTCCAATTAAAACTTTTAAAAAACAACGAGCAAAATATTTGATTGAACAGGGCAAAAATAGAATTAGAAAGAAGACAATTATAGAAAAAGAGGAGAATAACCAATCAAAATTAGCAATTGGTTGCCGAGTAATAGGACTAAGTGAATATGAAAGGAATTACCCTTTAACCTTATATAATATTATTTTAGGTGCTGGAGATGATTCCAAACTATTTAGAGAAGTTAGAGAAAAAAATTCTTTATGTTATTACATTCATTCTGTTCCTAATAAGCTAGATAATTTAATTCTTATTAGAGCAGGGATTGATAAGGAAAATATCAAAAAGACAGTTGATGTGGTAGAGCAACAAATAAATTTAATGCGTAGAGGAAAATTCAGTGAAGAGGATTTAAATACAGCTAAAGAGTATTTTAATACAGCTTTAGATAATATTACAGAAAGTGAGGCTTCTATTATAGATGCTTACTATATGATGGAATTACTAGGAATTGATGATATTGAGACAAGAAGAAGTAAGATGGCGAAAGTTACAGTGGAAGAAATTGTAAGAGTTGCAAAAAAAGTAAAAATAGATACCATCTATTGTTTGGAGGGGACGAATCAATGAAAGAAATTTCTTTAAAGGGTCTAGATCAGAATTGTTTTATTGAAACTTTAAAAAACGGTTTAGAAATTATTATGATTCCCTATAAGGACAAAAAAAATTATTATATGACCTATGCAACCAGATATGGAAGTGAAATTAATAGTTTTGTTCCAAAAGGAGAGAAGAAAATGACCTCCTTTCCAAATGGAATTGCACACTTTTTAGAACATAAAATGTTTGAACAGGAAAATGGAGAGGATCCCTTTACCTTTTTTTCAAAAAGCGGAACAGGAGCAAATGCCTCCACTTCTTTTAATAGTACACAATATATATGTTATGGAACAAAAGAATTTGAACAAAATTTAAAATTTTTATTAAATTATGTAAATGAACCCTATTTTACAGACGAAAATGTAGAAAAAGAAAAGGGAATCATCAAAGAAGAAATTAAAATGTACGATGATATTCCAGAAAGCGTTTTAGAAAACAAGTTACGAGAAATGATTTATCAAACATCACCAAGAAAATATGATATTGCAGGAACTACTGAAGATATCGATCAAATTACAAAGGAAGACTTATATAGATGCTATCATACCTTTTATCAACCTAGTAATATGTTTCTTATAATAGCGGGTAATTTTGACCCTCATACAGCACTGCAAATTATAGAAGAAGAGGTTGGTTCTATTGAATCAGATTCCACAAATATTAAAATAAAAGATTATAAAGAACCAAAATCTGTTTGTAAAAAAGAAGAAGAACTTTCTATTAATATTAAAGTTCCAAAAATAGGATTAGGATATAAATTTTCTAAAGAAAGTCTAGGTATCAAAGATGAGCTGGAGCTAGATTTATATCTAGTGATGTTAACCACTTTGTTATTTGGAAGTGCATCGTTGTTTAGAGAAGAGGCTAGGAGTAGACATTTAATGACTAATTTTTATAATGAGTGGGACACTATTAAGGATTATAAAACCCTAATGATCTTTTCGGAAACAGAAAATCCAGATCTATTAATCGGGGAAGTAGAAAAAACCTTACAGAATATTGAAATTACAGTAGAAGATGTGGAAAGAATCAAAAAAGTTTGGATAGCTAATGAAGTAAAAATGATTGATTATGTAGACTCTACGATTTCAAATATTTATGATGATATGATTCGATACCATAAGGTAATTGATAATAAGATTGAATTAATTAGAAAACTAAATAAAAGAAAATTAGATCATTTAATTAGTAATATGAAATTTACGAATCGTAGTAAAATAATTATTTTACCTAAGAAAATTATAACCAAAGAACAATAGAATAAATTCAAGTTTTTTAATATAATGATGTGATACAAAAAAACAGGCCGTAAAAAATATTAATTAGGAAGCGATACATATGAAGGATCTTCCTTTATTTTATATCCTTTTTTAAATAGGAGTACGCCAATTAAGTAAATGTATAAGAATATTATTAGATCTTCTAAGATAATTTTTGATTTGACTCCTTAGTTCATGATATGTGATATACTAGTCATAAGCAATAAGTCCTTTCGTATAATTTTCTGTTTAATTAATATTTTATACGACTTATTGCTTTTTTTGTATATAAAAGGTGTCACATCAATTGTAACGCTACAGTGTTTAAGTAATACATAACTATGTAGAACTTGACTATTATACGAAAATATGCTATAATCTAGGCACATTTATTATGAAGGGGGAGTTTATATGCCAAGTGTATATACAAATGTGAAGTTACGAAATCCAGAGATTATTTTAATACCAATCACAGATGATGAAAAAGAAAAACAAGAACAAAAGTTTATGGGAGATGATGATTTATATGTTTTATATAAATTGCCAGACTCTGATCAAATTCAAATTGGTATGCTATCATCATCAATGAGAGAGTATTTTCCAGAAACAGTAAATGTCTGGGATTTGATTTACGCAACTTCAAAGGCATATTTCTATAATGGTAGTTCACAAATGGAAAGGGATGCATCTCAAATAACAGATAGACCTGTTTATAGAATTAGACCTACTGATGATAGAACAGTATCTGAATATGATATTTTAAATGCAACGTGCGAAAATAATTTATCAATTCGTCTTGAAGATGTAGTAGATGGAAATTATATGGTAGAAAAAACTGCACCATCTATATTAAGAAAATAATATTATAGTAAGTAACAATTAGATTTGTTACTTTTTTATTGGTAAATTTTTCAATTTTAATATCATTTTATATGGTATAATAAAAAAAGAGGTGAGGATATGCTTAAAGTAAAAAATATTAAAAAAACTTATGGTAATTTAGTAGCAGTTGATCAACTATCTTTTGAAGTAAAAGATGGAGAAATATTCGGACTTTTAGGAGAAAATGGTGCAGGAAAAACCACTACATTTCGAATGATTATGGGACTTTTGGAGGCAGATAGCGGAGAGATTTTATTAAATCATAAAAAAATTGATTATAGTATAACAGATCAAATTGGTTTTGTAACGGAGGAAAGAAGTCTCCTTACAAAGATGACTGTTAAAGAACAGATTCTTTATTATGGTGCTTTAAAGGGAATGACTGATGCAAAAATATTAAAAGAATTAAAATATTGGTTAAAGAAGTTTGAAATAGAGGAATATGAAAATAAAAAAATTAAAGAATTAAGCAAAGGAAACCAACAAAAAATTCAGTTTATTTCCGCTGTAATTAACCATCCTAAGCTATTAATACTAGATGAACCATTTACAGGTTTAGATCCCATTAATGTAAGACTATTAAAGGATGCAGTTTATGAACTAAAAAGGGAAGGCTGTTCGATTATATTTTCTTCTCACCAAATGGAACATATCGAAGAATTTTGTGAAAAATTAATCATTTTAGTCAAAGGAAAAGTAATACTAGAAGGGTACTTAAAGGATATTAAAAAGTCATACGGAATAAAAAAAGTAATCATTAAGGGGAAAAATATAGATATAACAAAACTTAAGAAAATAGAAGGAGTAGAGAGTATTAAGGAGAAGAATGAAGAAATCATAATTGAGATTTCTAATGAAAAATTAGTAGAACAAATATTTAATTCGATAAAAAAGTATGAAATTTTAAAATTTGAAGCCCTAGAGCCATCATTAAACGAAATATTCATTGAGAAAGTAGGAAATAGTCATGAATAAGAAATTATTATTTTTAACAAAAACTTCTCTTGCAAAAAAAACAAAATCAAAATGGTTTAAAATAATTAATCTCCTTTTATTGATTCTAATTGTAGGAGTTATTAATATTGATTCTATTATTACATTTTTTGGTGGAGATTTTAATCAAAAATTAGAAATTGTGGTAATTGATCATACTAATGAAGTGGGTGAAACATTTAAAATGGGAGTGAAGTCTGCTGAAAAAGCACTAGATAAGGATCCCAAAATAGAAGTGAAAACTACTACAAAAACTAAAAAGGAAATAGAAAAAAAGATAGGAAAAAAAGTTTTAGTTATATTTGATGCCTCTAATAAGGATTTATTAAAGGCACAGGTAATTAGTGATGGAGTAATAGAATCTACCGATTATCAATTAATCACAACCGCTCTTTCTACTACAAAATATAATTATGGACTAATGCATTCTAACATTAATCCTAATGAATTAGAGAAAATTTCATCTCCAATTAAAGTCAATAGAGTTATTTTGGATAAGGAAAAAAATTCTGATAGTGATAATATGGATATGGTTATGGGAACTGTTTTTCCAACTATTATTCTACCATTCTTTATGTTAATCATATTTTTAGTTCAAATGATAGGATCAGAAATTTATGAAGAGAAATCTACAAGAAGTATGGAAGTCATCATTTCAAATGTTTCTCCTAAAACTCACTTCTTATCTAAGATGTTTTCTGCTAATATATTTGCGATTACACAGGGCTTATTATTACTTATTTATGGAGCTGTTGGATTATTAATAAGAGGAAGTATAGGCAACTCCTCTGCGGTAACATCTCTAACAGCACAAATATCAGATATTTGGAATTTACTTGTAAAAAGTGGATTTGTAGAAAAATTATCTTATATTATTCCACTAACTTTGGTTTTATTAGTATTTAGTTTCTTTGCTTATTCCTTAGTAGCAGGCATTTTAGCTTCTATGACGGTGAATATGGATGATTATCAACAAATACAAAGTCCTATTATGCTAGTGCTTTTAGTAGCATACTATCTAGCAATTATGGCTAGTATGTTTCATGGGTCTTTATTTATTAGGGTATTATCCTACGTACCATTTATTTCTTGTCTTCTTTCTCCAGCACTCTTAGTATTAGGTCAGATTAGTATTTTAGATGTTATGATTTCAATTGTTTTATTACTTTTGTTTAATATGATTGTAATGAAAAAGGGTCTAAAAATTTATAAAGAAGGAATCTTAAATTATTCAAATGAAAAAGTATGGAAAAAGTTTAAACAAACACTAAAGAAAAGTAGGTAAGTATAAAAAAGAAAAAGAACTATTGATAAACTGTGAAACTCTTGTCTTCAGTTTTAAATAGTTCTTTTCTATTGATATAATTCTTGCTTTAATGTATCTAAGTTTTCATTCATCAAAGTGATATAATCTTTTCCTTCATCACGATCACTATCAGTAATATTATCTATTTTATTTAATTCTAGAACTTTTATATTACGGTTATAGCTCATAACTTCTAAAGCATTATGGGATGGTTTTTCATTCTTAAAGGTGAATATA
>CAJUJA010000027.1:6596-16026 GCA_910586635.1 uncultured Bacilli bacterium
TGTGACTGGAGTTCAGACGTGTGCTCTTCCGATCTTGTTCCCTCTCTAGATAATTTTTTTACTTCTTCAACTTCCTTTTCTGTAGAGTCATTATCGAGACAAATAACTCTAAGACCAAATTTTTCTAAAAATTTTAGTGCAGAGTCTGATACTACAATAACCTTATTATCCGTATTTTCTACCGTAAGATGATACTCAGCATCTAATTCAGATAATTCAATTTTTAACTTATTGTATGCAGTATCCACTTTTTTTGAAAGATAGGTACTAGTAATATACTCCTTTAATCCTAAGCGAACGTTTTGTGCCATCATAAGCAAAGAAGAAGGATTTAACCATAATTCTTCAGGTGAATATTCAGTCTCTAAAACGTAAGAGGTATCAATAATTTTTAAACTCTTATTGATATCTAAAAGTTCTACTGCTAAGGTTCGTTCTTTGTCAACCAATCCTGTATAAATAAATAACTCCATACCACTAAAGTTTTGTTTTTGTTTTTTAGTAATTTTATAACTAGAAATATCCACACCATCTGGATATACAGTATTAATTTTAGCATGTTCTCCATAAAGCCGATCTACAATATATTCATTTGGATAATTCGTAACAGCAATATCAATATCTTCCATATTATCTTGTTTGCACCCACTTGAACTAAAGATTAGAAAGACTCCAAAGCTTAATAATAATAATTTCTTTTTCATTTTGACTTCTCCTTTTTTTTAACAGGATCATAACCACTAGTACCAAAGGGGTTACACCTTAATATTCTTTTTATACTGAAATAAACTCCCTTAATTGTTCCATATTCTTCAATCGCCTCTATTGCATAATTAGAACAAGTAGGAGTGTGGCGACACATATTATGAAAATTACCTGGGATTTTTTGATATAATCGAATGATAGATATTAGTACTTTTCCCATTTTATCACCGTATTACAATTTTACTATAATTCAGGTAAAATATCAATTATCTAAAAAATAAAAAAAAGAATTGACAGCTTCGGACAATTTTTACTTATTATGATAACGTTTGTCTATATAATTTATGAACCTCTTTTTCAATTTTTTTCAATTTCACATCTTTTTTCTCACTATTTGTTCTATTATGAATATCTCTCATTACTAATTGATATGCATTTTGAATATCCTGTAAATTTGGGTCATTTTTCTGAGCTTTTATTTCATTCTTTGTTAAAGTCATCTTTTTTCTTGTTTTCAAAATGGTTTGAATTCCTTTTACTGGTAAATAAATGGAACCAATCTCAAGTAAAGAGAAAATAGCCATAGGAAGAGTTGCCTCATTCATACTACTAAGATAAATTGGGGTTAATAATAGAAAAGAAGAACTTCCTATAATTACTTTTTCAATTGCCGTGGTTTGCTTTTCTCTTTCTTGATGCAATTGATGATTTAGTCTAATTAAATTTACAGTTTGTTTTTGTCTCATATTCTTCTCCTTAAAGTACAATGATAGTATATGTATGGTTATTTAAAACTATACTATTTTTTGCATTTTTGATATACTTAAAACGGTGATTATTATATGAAAGAATTATATCAAAGATTAAAGATAGAACCGAAAGATGAAACTCTATATAACATCGCTGTTTCTCATTCATCGTATGCTAATGAACATCGAGCAAAAAAAGATTATGAAAGATTAGAGTTTTTAGGGGATGCTGTAGTTGATTTAGTAGTAGCAGATTATCTATATTCTAATCATAACGAAGATGAAGGAGAAATGACTAAAGTTAGGGCAAGTTATGTTTGTGAGAATGCATTATATGAGTATAGTATGAAATTAGGAATTCCATCTTTTATAAAAGTAGGTCATGGAGAAGAAAAAGAAGGGGGGAAGTATAAAAAAGCAATTGTTGCTGATATCTTTGAAGCAATAATGGGGGCAATATACTTAGATTTAGGTTATGCTACTGTTAGACGTACGGTTTTAAATATCGTAGTTCCTTATATAGAAGATCCGACTATTACTTTCTTTAGTGACTATAAATCTTCCTTACAAGAATACGTTCAAACAGAACAAAAAACGATATCTTATCAACTCATAAAGGAAGAAGGTCCTCCTCATAATAAAACCTTTACAATCGATGTTGTAATTGATAATATTATATATGGAACAGGTGTTGCAGGTAGTAAAAAAGAAGCAGAACAAAATGCTGCTAAAGAAGCTCTAAAAAAATTGGCAAGGTAATCATCTAGGCAAGTTAGAATGAGGTTGAGTAAGAAAATTTTTATTACTGTTGGTATTAGAAAATACGAATCAAATCATGATAATAAGGGATTATTTTAAATAACGAAAAATGAGGAGGATTAATAGTTGTGAAAATAATAAATAAGATAAAGAATTATCATCCTCCCCGATATATTTGGTATTTATACTTTTTCATTCCTATATTCATTTGTTCTATTATAAAGTTTGATGAAGAAATGGATATTTGGTTTTTATTAAATCATGGTAAATATGTATTAAATCATGGTTTTCCACTAATAGATCCATTTACGATTCATCATAATTTTCAGTTTGTTATGCAACAATGGTTATCTTCCGTTATCTTTTTTGTAGCACACAGTTTTTTAGGAAGATTTGGACTATCTATTATAGTTCAACTTATCAATTTATTCATACTATACTTTTTCTATAAGTTTTGTATGTTGCTAAGTGATAATAATTATAAAATATCTATTATAATAAGTTGTTTAACAGATTTATTATTGGAAACAGGTTTTATGATGCCAAGACCTCAAATATTCGATTATTTATTATTAAGCATTGTTTTATACATAATGGAAGTTTTTTATCAAAAAAGAAATAATAAAATCCTGTTATGGTTACCTTTCCTTTCGGTATTACAGATTAATCTTCACTCATCTACTTGGTTTATGTTATTTTTATTTATGTTACCTTATGTAGTGAGTCTTTTAAAAGATAAAATATTAAAAACTCCGGGGAGGGGGGTAAAAAAGGGTGTATCCAAAAAGATTTATTACGTAATTAGTATTATGATAAGTATGTTTTTAGTAGGTTTGATTAATCCCTATGGGATAAAAAATATACTATATGTGACAACATCATATGGTAATTTTTATATCAATCAATCTATTTGTGAAATGATGGCACCGAGATTAGATGGAATATATTTAAGGTTTGGATATATTACTCATAATATATATGGACCCTTTACATATATTTTAATATTTTTCGTAATATCTATTTATATTATTTATAAAAAGGGAAAAATTACTTTAAGATATTTTTTGCTACTTGTTGGTGTTACTGTTTTATCTCTTTTGAATATTAAAAATTTAAGTTTATTTATGATTGGAGCTATTTTACCTCTTGCACTTTACTTAAAAGATTTTTTTAAGATTGATCAAAAAGAAAATAATATTAAATTACCAAATCATATAAAGAGTAGGTTTAAGATAATTATTATCCTGTTAACAATTTATACATTAATAATTTCTTATAGTGTATCAACAAAAAGTATGAATGTAGTAGAAATTAAAAATGGAGTAGACTTTTTAATCAAAAATAGCAAAAATAAAAAAATGATATTATATACAGAACCAGGTATTGGTTCTTATGTAGAATATAGAGGATTAAAGCCTTATATAGATACTAGAGCAGAAATATTTTTAAAAGCAAATAATAAGAAAGAGGATATCTTCAAAGAATATTATTTGATGGAACATCAATTACTTGATCATCAAAAATTCCTTAATAAGTATCAATTTACCCATTTAATCATTAGTAAAACAGATACTTTGTATAAAACGGTCTCTACTAGTAAAGATTATCAAGTTATATATCGTGATACGAATTACTCTATATTTAAAAAGAAGTAGGAAAGATAAAAAAGTCTGCTAGTAGATTTTATAATATAATAAAAATCAGATTTGAAAAAAATTGTTTTATTTGATATAATGTAGAAGTTTGTTAAACTTATAACAAAGAGGAAAGGAGAAAAAATGAGTAAAATAAAAATTTTTAGTTTAGGCGGACTAAACGAAAATGGAAAAAATATGTATATTGTTGAAGTGGATAAAGATATCTTCATTTTTGATGCCGGTTTAAAATTTGATAATGATAGAAATCTTGGAATTGATTATATTATTCCAAACTTTGACTATATTATAAAAAACAAAAAAAGGGTAAAGGGAATTTTTTTAAGTCATGGACATGATAGTAATATGGGGGCTGTTCCTGATTTATTAGAAACACTACCTGGTATTCCTATATATGGAGCTAGACTAACCTTAGAGCTTTTAAAAAATGATTTATCAGAAAAGGAAATTAAAAAATTTAAGTTAATTGAAATAAAGGCTCATACTAAAATTAATTTTGGAAAAAATTCTATTTTTCCAATTAGTGTAACTCATTCTATACCAGATGCATTATGCTATGTTTTATATACCAAAGATGGTGCAATTGTTTATACAGGGGACTTTACGATTGATGCTACAATGATTGGTAATTATAAAACAGATATTGGAAAATTAGCCTATGTTGGAAAACAAGGAGTATTATGCCTACTTTCAGAATCTATTTATGCAGAAAGATTAGGCCATACCTCTCCAAATAATAGGGTGGGAGACTTTATTAGGGAAGTACTAAATAGAAATGAATATCGTATTATTGCAACAGTAATGCCAGCTCATTTTTATCGTATTCAAGAAATTTTTGATGAAGTGAGTAATACTAATAGAAAAATTATTATTATGGGAAAAACTTTACAAAAAATGATTAATACAGCGATTAGGGAAAAATACTTAACTATTGATTCTAATAAAATTGGTGACTTAAGCAATATTCATGAAAAGAATGCAGTCATCTTAATTTCTGATGAGAAAGAAAAACCTTTTGCTAACCTAGAGAGAATTATAAAAGGGTATGATAAATATATTAAGTTATTAGATACAGATACAATATTTATTACAGAACCACCTTATGTAGGAATAGAAAAAAGAATGGCTCTTATTATGGATGAGGTGGCAATGCTTGGAGCAAATGCAGTGAGCCTATCTAGTAAGAAACATCTATTACATCATGCATCAGGGGAAGATCTGATGATGATGATTAATCTAATGAATCCAAAATATTATTTTCCTGTAATTGGTGAATATAAAAATCAATATGCAAATGCAACAGTTGCAGAAAAAGTAGGAATTCCAAAAGAAAACATTATTCTAAAAGAAAATGGAGATGTAGCATTATTTATAAATGGTAATTTAACACCTACTAATGAACATATTGAAGTGGATGAGATATTAATTGATGGAAAAAGTCAGGATGATATTGGAGATTTAGTATTAAAAGATAGAGAAATGTTAGGTTCCAATGGAATTGTAATAATTAGTTGTACCTTAGATAAAAAAACAAAAGAGATTATCGGAGGACCAGAGATTTTAACACGTGGATTTATTTATGTAAAAGAAAGCCAAGATCTGCTTTTAGAAACCAAACAATTAGCTCGTGAAGTAATAGAGGGAAATATTACTCCTAATATGCAAAGAGTTGATTATTCTAAAATTAAAACAGAAGTAAGAGAAGTTTTGGGTAAATTTTTTTATAAAGAAACAGAGTCTAAACCAATGATTATTACAGTAATACAAGAAGTATAAAATCAATATAATAAAGTTTTAAAATGAGATAAAATTAATACCAGAAATAAAAGTCTTGATTTTTAAATCAAAATATGGTAAACTATATGTTAATTCTTTGGAGGGGGGATGCTGTTTATGAATATAGGAATAGATATAGATGGAGTTCTAACTAATATGGGAGAATTTCAAAAAATTGAAGGGGAAAAATTTTTTGGAAGAAAAGTAAATAATAAAAAAGGATTTTCTATTCAAGAGATGTTTGGATGTAGTAAAAAAGAAGAACATGATTTTTGGAAGAAAAATCTATTAAAGTATGCAATACGAACAAAGGCTAGAGAAGGAGCATCTAACCTCACTAAACGCCTTCATAATCAAGGGGATAATATTACAATTATTACCTCTAGAGTTTATACTGATCAAAATACTAAATTGGGGAGTTTAATGCGTTTTATTGTCGAAGAATGGTTAAAATCAAATAATATTGAGTATGATAAGATAGTATATTGCTCTGAAGATAAATCTCAGGCAATTAAAGAAAATAGTATTGATGTTATGATGGAGGATAATGTTTTAAATGTTACCACTTTAAGTAAAATTACTACTGTACTCTGCATGGAATGTGATTATAATAAGGATATACAATTATCAGGCGTTACAAAAATAAAGTCTATGGAAGAAGACGCTTATAGCACTATTCAAAAAGTAAAAGATACAATGGAAAAAGAGAAAATAAAAAAAAGGGCAGAAACCGAAATTAAGCCAATATATGGTAAAGCTTCTATTGACAAACCATGGATGAAGTATTATTCGCATCAGGAAAGAAATATTGTTTTGCCAGAGATGACATGCTTTGATTATTTGTATACGAATAATCAAACTAATTTTAATAGAATAGCACTAAATTATTTTGGTAAAAAAACTACATATAAAGAGATGTTTCAAAAAATTGATGAGTATGCAAAGGCTTTTCAATCAAAGGGGGTAAAAGAAGGAAGCATTGTGACAGTATGTTTACCAAATGTACCAGAGGCAATTTATACGTTTTACGCTTTGAATAAATTAGGGGCAGTTGCGAATATGGTCCATCCCCTAAAAAGTAAGAACGAAATTAAGGAATGCATTAATGAAGTGAATTCTAGTTTATTGGTAATGATAGATAATGTATATAAAGAGATTGATAAAGTAATAGATGATACTAGCATTAAAGAAGCTATTGTTGTTTCTGCAGGAGATTCTATGCCTTTGCCTATGAAATTGATTTATAAATCGAAGTCAGGCGTAGCTATTGATTACAAGAATGATCCTAAATACATAAAACTAGATGAATTTGTAGTTAGTGGAAAAAATGTCAATCGTTTAGATGTTCCTAAATACAAAAAGAATACTACAGCAGTTATTATGCATACAGGAGGGACTTCAGGATTTCCTAAAGGTGTAGAATTAACGAATGATAATTTTAATTGTATGGTACATCAACAAAAAGCAACTGCTAAAAATTTTTCTAGCGGGGATACCATGCTAACAATAATGCCTGTTTTTCATGGCTTCGGTTTATGCAGCTCGATTCATATGCCCTTATCTTATGGTATTACAACAATTTTAGTTCCTAAATATAGTTCAAAGGATTTTCATAAGTTAATAGAGAAGTATAGACCAAATCATATATTCGGAATTCCAAAATTATGGAAGGCACTTATGGATGATGAGAATATTAAAAATATGGATTTATCATTTTTAAGGTACGTAGTATCTGGTGGCGAAAACATGAAGGATGGGTTAGAAGAAGAAATGAACAAATTTTTATATCAACATAATTGTTCCTTCAAAGTAAAAAAAGGGTATGGTTTGACAGAAGGTGTAGCAGGATTAACCTTATCTGATGATTATAGTAATGAGATTGGGAGCGTAGGAGTCCCACTTCTTTGCAATAACTTTAAATTGGTAAAACCAGGAACAGAGGAAGAAGTCAATTATAATATAGAGGGAGAAATCTGTGTTAGTGGCCCAACTGTAATGAAACAATATTTTAATAATGAATTAGAAACAGAAAAAACATTACAAAAACATATGGATGGAAAGATTTGGTTGCATACAGGAGATATGGGTTATATGACTGAGGATGGTATGTTATATTATACTGATAGATTAACTAGAATGTATGTTTCAGCAGGATTTAATATATATCCACCCAAAATTGAAAAAGTTATAGAAAAATGTGAAAAAGTGGAATCATGTGCTGTAGTTCCAATAGAACATCCATTTAAAGATATTAAGGTTCCAAAAGCTTACTTAATTTTAAAGGATAATTATGTAATAGATGATCAACTACAGCAAGAAATTGCTATGCTATGTAAGGCCAATCTTGATACGCACCATCAACCATATAGATATGAGCAAATTAATGAATTTCCAATTACAACCTTAGGACAGGAATTAGGAAAAATAGATTATAAAGCATTAGAAAAACAAGCTAATTCATCAAAAGTAAAAGTTAGAAAGGAAAATTAATATGTTAAAAGAATTAAATTATCAAACAGGTAGAGTATTAGGAAAGCCGATATTTGAACATTATTTTCATCCTCAAATTATAGGAAGGGAAAAGATTCCTAAAAAAGGTCCTATATTATTATGTGGTAATCATTTACATGTGTGGGATCAATTTCCAGTTATATGTTCAACCAAAAGAACTACTCATTGGATGGCAAAAAAAGAATACTTTGATAGTAAAATGGGGATTTTATTTAAATCAACTGGTGCTATATGTGTTGATCGTGATTATAATCCCCAAGAAAGTGAGGTTGAATCAATTCGTTACTTAAGTAAAGGAAGTGCTATTGGATTGTTCCCAGAGGGAACCAGAAATGGATTGAAACCAGGCAAACTGGAGGAATTATATAAGTTATATGATAAAGAAATTTCTTATGATGAATTTAGAGATATGATTGGAAAAAAAGTATTATTGTCCCAAATCTTATATATAGATGAATTGTATAAGCAAGGAACCTTAACGCTTACTCAATACAAAGATGCTATTTTAGATTCTAAGAATTACTTATTAAATTTAAAAGAAAATCATATCATTACTAATTTGGAGTATGATAACACTTTACTATTACCATTTAAATATGGTGCTGTAGCTATGGCACGCAAATCAAAGGCTACTATTATTCCTTTTGCAATAAATGGTGATTATATTAAGAATAGTAATAATTTAGTAGTAAGATTTGGAGAGCCCTTTCAAGTTTTGAATGATGATTTAGAATTAGAAAATCATAAATTACGAAATAATGTACTACAATTAGTGAAAAAAAATATTTCAAATAGCTAAATATCAATTTAGATTAATATCAATTGATATTTAGTTTTTTTTATATTATACTTAGGTAGTAGGATTGGGAGATGTTTTTATGATTAATAGCATATACTTTCAAATATGTAGCTTATTTTACATGGTTATGTTGATTTTTGTTTATTTTTCTAAGCCAAGATTCAGATCAGAGGAAAATAAGATATATATTTTAATGATGATATTTAATGCTATTGGTTTAGTTTTAGATATAACTAGTATTTTTACAATTATTAATATGGATAGAATACCTATTATAAATATGATTGTTACTAAAATGTATTTAGTATATTTATTAGCATGGGTTACGCTTTTTACTGTTTATACTTTATTAGTATGCAATAAGAATGGGAATGAAAAGATAATAAAAAAAGGTTTAAATATAACGAAAGTATTTATGATATTATTTATAGTTTTTAGTATTATGTTATTTATTTTACCTTTACAATATTATCATA
>CAJUJA010000028.1 GCA_910586635.1 uncultured Bacilli bacterium
TAATCGTTTTAAATATGCATTTGAAGGAGTAGCGACTGCTTATAAAACAGAACAAAATTTAAGAATTCACACGATTGTTGCTATTTTAGTGGTTATTTTTGGTTTTCTTTTTAAAATTAGCCATTTAGAATGGTTTATTTGTTTAATTCTGATTGGCTTAGTGTTAATGGCTGAATTTTTTAATACAGCACTTGAAAATATTGTAGATATGATTACTATGGACATTAATCCATATGCTAAAAAAGCCAAAGATATGGCAAGTAGTGGAGTCCTTGCTATGGCTTTGATTTCAGCGATTGTTGGCTTGATTATATTTATTCCTAAATTTATTCATTTAATAGGGGGGGTATTATGAAAGAAAAATTATTAGAATTACATAAGAATAGTTATGTACCTATTTCTAACTTTCCAGTTTCTGCTTGTGTAGTAACAAAAGATCAAAGACAATATTTTGGTGTCAATGTAGAAGATGCAAGCACAAGAGCCGGAATTTGTGCAGAAAGGGCAGCAATTTTTAATGCTTTAACATCAGGAGTAAAAAAAGGAGAATTTATAGAGTTACATGTTATGGTTTCTTCTGGAAAGATTGGAATGCCTTGTTTTGTTTGTAGGCAAATGATTTATGAAGTTTTTGATAAAGATTGTTTGGTATATTGTTATGATACGAAAGGAAATGTGATATCTCATACTGTAGAAGAGTTATGTCCATATCCTTTTGGGAGTGATGACTTAGTATGAAATGTGGATTTGTAAGTTTAGTAGGAAGACCTAATGTTGGAAAAAGTACCTTACTAAATCAATTATTAGGGGTGAAGTTAGCAATTACCTCAAACATTAGCGGGACTACAAGAAATGTGATTCAAGGAATTTATAATGATTGTGACTCTCAAATTATTTTTGTAGATACCCCAGGAATTCATAAACCAACTCATAAATTAGGAAATATCATGAATAAAAAAGCCTATCATCATACAGAAGGTGTTGATGTTATCTTATTTTTGATTGATATAGATAAAGGATTTGGTAGAGGAGATCAATTTATTTTAGATAAAATAAAAGGTAAAGGTGTTCCTATTTTTCTATTATTAAACAAAATAGATAAAATCAAAAATAAAGAAATTCTTTTAGAAAAAATCAATCAATTAAAAGAATTATATCCCTTTGAAGAGATGATTCCTATTTCCGCTATTAAAAATGATAACATAAATGTGGTAATAGATTGCATTAAAAATTATTTAGATCAAGGAGAAAAAATTTATAGTGAAGATGAACTTACCAATGTTTCTACTAGGTTTATCATGGCAGAGTTAGTCAGGGAAAAAATTTTGGAGTTAACAAAAGAAGAAATTCCACATACAGTCACTTGTTATGTAGAAAATTATGAGGAAGATGAAAAAGTAGTACATATTCAAGTATTAGTCGTAGTAGAAAGAGACAATATCAAAAAAATTATCATTGGTAAAAACGGTTCTATGTTGAAAGAAATTGGAACAAGAGCTAGAGTGGATATGGAAAAATTTTTAGGTAAAAAAGTATATTTAGAAACCTATGTAAAAACTTTAAAAAATTGGAGAGATCAAGAAAAATATTTCCAAGAACTAGGTTTTGAGGACGATGAATAAAAAAATTAAAAAGTCACCACTATATAAATAGAGGTGATTTTATGAATGATGTAGTTTGGAATTTATTTAAAGAAACAGGAGATATCAAGTATTATATTTTATTAAAAAATATGAGTAAAAAGAAGTGATTTTATGAAAATAGAAGAAGTAGAAGGAATCATATTAAGTGAAACCAATTATAGTGAATCAAGTAAAATATTAAACATTTTAACCAAAGAGCACAATATCATTGGAGTGATTTCAAAAGGCTGTAGAAACATAAAAAGTAAGTTGAGGGCAGTTAGTAGAAAACTAGTTTATGGAAAATTTCATATCTATTATAAAGAAAATGGTCTTTCTACTTTAATCAGCGTAGATATCATGAACTCCTTTCATCATATCCTAACGGATTTAAAAACAATATCCTATGCTTCTTATATTATAGATTTAGTGTTGCAAGTATCAAAACAAAATGAGGAAGATAATTTATTCTCTTTATTAAAAGCTACTTTATTAAAAACAGAAGAGGGATATGGTGCACATATTTTGATGAGTATAGTAGAATTGAAACTTTTAGATTATTTAGGAGTAAAACCGATGATTGATGGTTGTAGTCTTTGTGGAAGTAATAAAAATATTGTTACTATTAGTTCATCAAAGGGAGGATATATTTGTGCTCATTGTTATACAGATGAAGGAATGGTAAGTGATAAAACAATCCAATTAGTTAGGATGTTTTATTATGTAGATCTTGAAAAAATTACAAAATTAGAAGTAAGTAGTCATGTATTAAAAGAAATTAATTTGTTTTTAGAGGATTATTACGATAGGTACACAGGGCTTTTTTTAAAAAGTAAAAAATTTTTAAAGGAATTAGAAAAAATAGAACAAGTGTAACATCTTTTTTAGAATTCATATAATATAAGAGGTGATAAAATATGAATATCGATTTATCTAAATTGAGGGATGATATCGTTAATGATTTGAAAATCATCCATATTATGAATGGAAACTCTCTAACAAAAGAGGAATATATCAGAGTCTTACAACATATTGCCAATTACTGTTATCAAGAAAAAAGATTTCTTAGAGAAGCAAGAATAAGAGTTTTTGGGATTCGATTATTATCTATGATTGGAACTTTTAAAAGCAAAAACTTTAAAGAAATTCAAAATGGAGCTAAAGTGATGAGTAAAGGAGCAAAGACTTCTTCTAAAAACTTTAAAGAGGTATTAAAAGGAGTAAGACTTACTTCTAATTTCTTTACTTTAGAAAATATACAGAATGTAGTTATGCAGCATGAAGCTGCTAAAAAATATCATTATGATTACGTTTCTTATACGAGTGATTTTTGTAGTAAAGTGATGTATCCACAAGAAATTAATCCCTTTTTAGAAAGTGAGAGTTATACAGAATCTATGAAGGAAAATCGTCAAAAAGTCTTAACTTTTTCTAAAAAATATCAAACCAAAACACCATAAAAGTATTGTAAATTTCTTGACAGGGTATCAAAAAATTAGTATGATACATTTAGATAAGTTGTGATGACCAAGAGTGGAATCTTGAACAGCAGTATAAAATAAAGAGATTCTTTTAGAATAAGTAAGGTGGAACCGCGGAAATTTTCGTCCTTATGTTATTTCTAGAAGTTTTATTTTTTTAGGAGGATATGATGAAATTATTTATTGGTTGTAGTTCTTCTTTAGGGTTAGAAGATAAATATAAGGAATCTACATTAGATCTTGTAGAAAAAATTGCTACCATTCCTGATATCCATTTAGTTCTTGGAACTTCCCATCAGGAAGAAGGATTAATGGGGATTTGCTATCAGGAGTTTCAAAAAAATAAAAAACAAATTACAGGAATTACTTTAAAAAAGTATCAAGATTTAAAACCTCTTAAATTAGAACAGATTATTTCAGTAGAAACGACAATGGAGAGAGCAAAAGAAATTTATAAGCAAAGTGATCTTTTCTTATTTCTTCCGGGAGGACTTGGTACTTATAGTGAATTGTTATCTTTTATGAGTGAAATAGTAGAAAAAGAAGAGGAAAAGACTATTATTATTTATAATAAAGATTTCTTTTATACTCCAATTATTAAAGAGTTATATTTTCTATATAAAAAAGGATTTATTTCCAAAAATATTAACGAATATTGTAAAATAGAAAGTGAAAGTTTAAATATTTTAGATCTGATCAAGAAAGAAGGAGAAGTTTAATGACAAAATTAACAATGGAAAAGTTAGTCAATTATGCAAAACAATATGGGTTTATATTTCAAGGGAGTGAAATATATGGAGGATTAGCCAATACTTGGGATTATGGTCCTTTAGGTGCTAGAGTCAAAAATAACATTAAAGATACATGGAGAAAAAGATTTATTCAAGAAAGAATGAATGCTTATGAAGTAGATGCTGCCATTCTTATGCATCCAAAAGTTTGGGAAGCAAGTGGACATGTTGAGAGTTTTTCTGATCCACTAATTGATTGTAAGGAATGTAAGATGAGACATCGTGCGGATCATTTGATTGAGGAGTTTGATTCTTTGGTAAATGCAGATGGAATGAGCCAAGAAGAGATGATGGAATATATCAAAGAGCATCATATTCCATGCTCTAATTGTGGGAAGAGTAACTATACAGATATTAGACAATTTAATTTGATGTTTGAAACGCATAGAGGTGTTACAGAAGATGGTAAAAACAAAGTTTATTTAAGACCTGAAAATGCACAAGGAGAATATGTTAATTTCTTAAATGTTCAAAGAACTACTAGATCAAAACTTCCCTTTAGTATTGGACAAATTGGAAAAGCATTTAGAAATGAAATTACTCCAGGAAACTTTACTTTTAGAACGATAGAGTTTGAGCAAATGGAATACCAAACTTTTTGTAAAAAAGGAACTGATTCTGAATTATATCGTTATTTTAAAGAGTATGCTAAACAGTATTTTCTAGATTTAGGTTTAAAAGAAGAAAAATTAAGATTTCATGATCATGAAAAATTAGCTCATTATGCTAAAGAAGCGTGCGATATCGAATATCTTTACTCCTTTGGTTGGGGAGAAGTAAATGGAACTCATAATAGAACAGATTACGACTTGTCTCGTCATGAGGAGTTTTCTAAAACTTCTTTAGAGTATTTAGATCCAGAAACCAATAAAAAGTATATTCCCTATATTATTGAATCAACAATAGGAGCTGATCGTTTAACCCTAGCAATATTAGATAATGCTTATTGTGAGGAAACATTAGAAAATGGAGATATTAGAGAAGTAATGAAATTTCATCCAGCAATTGCTCCATACAAAGTGGCAGTATTACCTCTTGTTAAAAAGTATCATCATGAAAAAGCGGAGGAAGTTTTTCAGATGCTTTCAAAACATTTTATGACTTCTTATGATGAAGTTGGTTCTATTGGGAAAAGATATCGAAGGTGTGATGCAGTAGGGACACCATTTTGTATTACGATTGATGATGATACAGTAAATAGTCAAACAGTAACAATAAGAGATCGTGATACCATGGAACAAATTACATTACCATTAGATCAAGTAGTAGATTATGTGAAAGAAAGAATTTCTTTTTAGGAAGTGGGTATCATGAAACCAGTAATAGGAATTCCTTTGGGATATGAATATTCGACCGAAAAAAGATCTATTTTATATTTAGGTGAGAAAGTTAGAAGAACATTTCAAAAAGCAGGAGTACAAATCTATCCTATTGTACCTGTACAAGATGTCGATTATATGAAAACAAAAGGAAATGAATTTCTTCCATTAACTGAGGAGGAGAAAAAACAGATTGATTGGAATCTAGAGAAGTGCGATGGAATATTTTTCCCAGGTGGGTCTAAGTTTACTCCCTATGATCGATATTTATTAGAGTGTACTATCAAGAAAAAAATTCCAACACTAGGAGTTTGCTTAGGAATGCAGATGATGAGTTGTTATTTAGAAGATGTTAAACTGGAAAAGAATCATGAAGGAAGTTCTCATAATCAATTAGACGATAATAAACTTACTCATAAAGTAAAACTAGATTCAACAAGTAAACTTTATGAGATTTTAGGAGTAGACGAATTGATGGTCAATAGTTTTCATAACTATCACGCTTTAGAAAACCATATTTATAAAACAGTAGGGTATAGTACTGATGGTTTGATAGAAGCATTAGAATTTCCCTCAAATACCTTTCATATTGGAGTACAGTGGCATCCAGAGATTAGTTATTCTTTTGATGAGAATTCCAGAAAAATTATTGATTATTTTATAGAAGAAGCTTGCAGATATCAACAGGATAAAAAGAGTCATTCAATAGTTAATAAAGATATTTCGAGGGAGGATATTTCATTATTAAGTAAAGTGTAAAAGCTTGCTTTTTTTCATTTTGTAGGGTATAATATGCAATCAGAAAGAGGGATTGTATGAGTCAAAAAGGAAAAAAAGTATTAACATTTGAAGAAAAAGCGATTGAGTATCATGAAAAAATCTATGATATTGGTAGACCAATTACAGAAGAGGATCATATTTTCTTTTCAGATCAGTCTAATATGGGAAATTGGTTTGAAAAACAAGTTTTGGATTATTATAGAAATTCTAAGAAATTTCCATATAAATATAGAAATCGACTTTCTGTATTATCCAGTCTATATGAAAGTATAGAAAGTTTAAATCAAGAAAAATATGAGCAGTATGTATCAAAAGCAAAGGTAAGAAGGTAAAGAATATGAGCAAAATAAAAAATTTCGTAGTATTTAATTCAACAATAGAACACGGACAAATGAACACAAATAAAAATTTTTATCCGGGAATAGAGGATGAAAATACAAGAGTAAAGTTAATGAGAGAGCATAAGCAGAGGTTGGCAGATGAGGTAGGATTTAATAAGAATCATATTTTTATGAGTTTGCAAGCAAATAAAAAGCATCCATATATTCCTGGTACATCATACACGATTACACCAGAAGATGCCGCACATTATGAGGATTTATATGATTATGATGTATATTCAGATACTGTTAGATTAACGAGTAATACACCAAATATAGTAATAGGATTTAATGTTTCAGATGGAGCTAATGTCATTGCAATGAATTTAAAAACAAAAGAAGCAATTTCCACTTTCTGTAGTGGATCACACATTAATAAGCAAGTGCCATTTACCATAGCATCAACATTAGGAGGTAATCCTTTAGATATTGTTGTAGATGTTTCACCATTTGCATATATTCTACCTTTTAAAGAGCAAAACGGATTAAAGGAACCACACTGGGTTAGTAATGCTAAAGTATGGGAAGGCTGCCTAGATAGAAACTCTATATATTGTATAGAAGATCAGAAACAATATGGTAGTTATGATATATTATATATTGATCAAAAAAAGGCTCTTTTAAGACAACTAGTAGAATCAGGAATTAAAGAAGAAAATATTTATGTAAGAGAAGATTCATTACAAAATCCAAATTATTATTCCTCACAAAGAGCTAGATTGCTAAATAATCCAAGTTATGATGGAAGATTTATGCATGGGGTTATGTTCGAAAAAGAGGGAGAAGAAAGAGAATATCCTCAATCATATATTAAAAAGTACGCAACAAAATAAAAATAAAACTGAAAAATTATAAGAAATGGGTTGACTTCTTAGTAAAAACTGCATATAATGATAGCAGTCAAGAAAAAGGAAAGAGATTGATATCCACCTGATTTTCACTAAAGAGAAAAGAGAGTAGAAAATAGGTCAAAGGCCAGTAATGATAGAATATTATTATATTGTCTTTTAAGTGGGTATCAAGGTATCCACTTTTCTTAATTTTATGGAGGTGTTAGTTATCGCAAAAAAGAATGATAACATGATGATTAACGATCAAATTAAAGCTCAACAAGTTTTAGTCATTGGACCAAATGGAGAGCAAGTGGGAATTAAATCTATTGAAGATGCCCGTACCTTAGCAACGTATGCATCACTAGATTTAGTATTAATCAGTCCAAATGCAAATCCACCAGTTTGTAAAGTGATGGATTACAATAAATTCCGTTACGAAAAACAAAAAAAGGCAAAAGAGGCTTTAAAAAGACAAAAGGCCAATATGTCTGAATTAAAAGAATTTAGATTATCTCCTGTAATCGATGTTGGAGATTTTGAAACGAAACTTAGAAATGCAACCAAGTATATTCAAAAAGGGGATCGTGTAAAATTGACAATTCGATTTAAAGGACGTCAAATGGCTCATACAGAATTAGGAAAAGAAGTTCTTTTACGTTTTTTTGATCGAATGAAAGATTATGCTGAAGTAAAAGATCAACCAAAACTTGATGGTAGAGTAATGACTATGTTGTTAGTACCCAAAAAAGATAAGTAATAGGAGGAATAAAAATGCCAAAAATTAAAACACATAAAGGTTGTGCAAAGGTTTTTAAATCAAAAAATAAAAATGGGATAGTTTCCATTGGAAAACCTAGTAGTAGACATAACACAGGAAAAAAGAGTGCAAAATTCAACAGAGGTTGTAGAAAAGGATCTACTCTATCCAAAGCAGATCATAACCGATTAAAAAATATAATTTAGTAAAGTAAAGAAGGAGGAAAAATTATGGCAAGAGTAAAAAATGGAGCAGTTACAAAAGCTCGTCATAAAAAAGTATTAAAACAAGCAAAAGGATACTTTGGTAGTAAACATAGATTATATAAAACAGCCAAGGAGCAATTAATGCATTCTGGACAATATGCATATAGAGATAGAAAACAAAGAAAAAGAGAGTTCAGAAAATTATGGATTACTAGAATCAATGCTGCTTGTAGACAAAACGATATTAGTTATTCAAGATTCATTGAAGGACTTACAAAAGCAGGAGTAGAAATTAATCGTAAAATGCTATCTGAAATAGCTATCCAAGATCCAAATGCATTTAAAGAATTAGTAAAGGTCGCCCGTGATGGAAAATCAGGTAAAATAAAAAAATCTGAAAATGTTGTAGAAAAAGAAGTAACAATTGAGTCAAATACTACTACAAAAAAGACTAATACAAAAAAGGAAAATATAAAAGAAGAAAAGGAACCAACGAAGAAAGAAGATTTATCAAATCTAACTTTAGCAGACTTGAAGGCAAAAGCCAAAGAAGTAGGAGTTAAAGGATATTCCACAATGAAAAAAGCAGAGCTTATAGAGGCTTTAAAATAAACATATTGGTGGATTTATTTACCGAGTGCCTATGGGTGGTAAATAGCTAGAAACTAATAGAAGAAAAAACGAAAAGGAGAAAAAATATGACAGTAATTTCAATGAATTATTTATTAGAAGCAGGTGTTCATTTCGGACATCAAAAAAGAAGATGGAATCCAAAAATGAGGGAATACATCTATACAACAAGGGATGATATTTATATTATTGATTTATCCAAAACAGTAAAAAAACTAGAAGAGGCATATGAAGCATTAAAACAAATTGCAGAGGCAGGCGGAAAAGTTTTATATGTTGGTACTAAAAAACAAGCTCAAGAGGCAGTAGAAGAGTCTGCAACTAGAACAAATATGTATTTTATGAATGAAAGATGGCTTGGAGGAACTTTAACTAATTTTAAAACAATCAAAGCTAGAGTAAAAAGACTTGAGGAAATTGAAAAAATGGAAAGTGATGGAACTTTTGATTTATTACCTAAAAAAGAAGTAATCAAGATAAGAAAAGAATATGATAAATTAAATAGAAATCTAAGAGGAATCCGTGAAATGAAAAAAATTCCTCAAGCGTTAGTTATTGTAGATCCTCGTAAAGAAGACATCGCAATTAAAGAAGCACATATTTTAGGAATTCCAGTATTTGGTATTGTAGATACCAATTGTGATCCAGATGTAGTAGATTATGTAATACCAGGAAATGATGATGCAGTACGTGCTGTAAAATTATTAATTGGAGCTTTAACAAATGCTGTTGCAGAAGTAAATGGAAATGAAATAATCGATTATATAAATGAAGATGACAAGAATAAGGATGCTAAAAAGGCAGCAAAACAAGAAACAATAAAGAACGAGACACATAACGAAGATATCAGTATTGAAAAAAAGAGCACGAAACAAGAAAAGGTAAAAGAATCTAGTAATGATGAGATAAAAGAAGTAGACCAAAAAGAAAAGAAAGCAGAGAAGAAAGAAGATTTATCAAATCTAACTTTAGCAGATTTAAAAGCCAAGGCAAAAGAGGCAGGAATTAAAGGATACTCAACTATGAAAAAAGCAGAGCTTATAGAGAATTTGAAATAAAAACGATAAGATGGAGAAATCCTCCATCTTTTGTATCAATATAAAGGAGGATAAAAAATGTTTAAAGCAAGTGATGTAAAGGAGTTAAGAGAAAAAACAGGAGCTGGAATGCTGGATTGTAAAAAGGCATTAACAGAAACTGAAGGAGATATGGAAAAGGCAATTGATTGGCTAAGAGAAAAAGGAATTTCTAAAGCTGCAAAAAAAGAGGGTAGAGTTGCAGCAGAAGGACTTTGTGAAATCAAAATAGAAGGCAATCATGCCGTAATAATTGAAGTAAACTCTGAAACTGACTTTGTAGCACAAAATGAAGAATTTACTAGTTTTGTTACATATCTAGCAGAACTAATTTTAAAAAATGATTTTAAAACGAATGAGGAAGTATTAAATTTTCATGATGGGGAAGAGACCATTCAAGACAAATTAGTTGCTAAAATTGCAAAAATAGGAGAGAAAATAGATTTTAGACGTTTTCAAAAACTAGAAAAAAAAGACGATGAAGTATTTGGAAGTTATAAGCATATGGGAGGAAAGATAGGAGCCTTAGTTGTATTAAATGGATCAAACGAAGAAGTTGCAAAAGATGTTGCTATGCATATAGCTGCAATGAACCCAATTGCTATTACCCGTAATGAAGTTCCTAAAGATTTAGTAGAAAGAGAATCTCATATCATTAAAGAACAAGTACTACAAGAGGGAAAACCAGAAGATATTGCTGAAAAAATGGTTGTTGGACGATTAAATAAATTTTATAAAGAAACTTGTTTAGAAGAACAACCCTTTATTAAAGAAAATTCAGTAAATGTAAAAACTTACGTTGAAAATAATAACGGAAAACTTATTTCTATGGTAAGATTTGCTGTTGGGGAAGGAATCGAAAAGAAAGAAGAGGATTTTGCAGCAGAAGTTATGAATCAAGTAAACGGAAAGTGATTCTATGAAAAAAGTAGTAGTTTGTCTAATAATTATGCTATTATTTACAACTGGCTGTTCTATTAAAAAAGTACAAGAGCTATCTAATGCTGAAAAATTTGCTAAAGAATTTGAAATTTCTTCTAAAAATCCGTTTGTATATACTAATATTGATTATGTACTAAACTTATTAGAAAATGGGACAGGTATTATCTTTTTTGCAACTTCTGATTATGAAGGATCAAAAAAAGCTGCTATCTATGTCACAAAAATAGCAAAACAAGAAAATATCGAGAATATTTATTATTACAATCCGAAGAAATTAAAAGAAAAAAATCCAAAGAAGTATAAAAAATTAATAGAGTATTTAAGATCATGTATTAGTAAAGATAGAATGATACTACCCGATATTTATGCAGTAAAGGATGGAAAAATTATAAATCACAGTACTCTTTTTTCAAACGAAAAAGAGCTTTCAGAAGAATATTTATCAAGAAAGAGAATAAAGCAAATTGAAGATAAATATAGAAATTTATTAACTTATAAGGAATGTAGTAATTGTTGCTAACATTCTTTTTGTATATAAGGAGTATTGCTTTTTATTTAAGATTTCTATATAATAATTTTAGATAAAAATAAAGGAGAATAAAAATGGATGAGAAAGAAGAAACAATAGATGAAGATATGAGTAAAACTTTTGTAGGAGAAATTAATCAAAAATCAGCAATTGCAAGTGAGAATACAGTTACACTAGAAAATGTGATTACTTCAGAAGTAGAAGAAACATCACATCCTGTAGACAGTGGGATAACTTCAAAGATAGAAAGCGAAAAAAATCAACGAAATCCTAATAAAAATAAAAGAAACCCATTCTTAACCATTTTGCTAATGCTTTTTGCATTTGCTTTAGGAGGAATAAGTACTTATTACTATTTTGAGATTTATCATGCTAAAGAAGATATTTCATCAAAAAATAAGGAAGTTCAGAAAAAAACAGAGAAAAAGGAAGAAGAATTAAATCCAGATGGCGTTTTTATTACAAATTTAATTGAAAGATATGACTCCTATGTTATAACAAATTGTGAAATATATGAAAGTTTATATAATAAAAAATCACATATTGTAAGTGAATTAGATCAAGAAGAAATTAAATATCTGATAGCAAAAGAAGCACTTAATATCAATAGAGGAAAGAATCCAACTTATTTTAGTAGTGAAGATTTTCATAAGGCTGCTATTAGATTATTTGGTACAAACTTAACAGTAGAAGATGGAAATATTAACCTGTATCCTAACGTAGATGGTGCCATATTCACATATGATAGAGAAAATAACCAATATAATTATAAAGCACCAGAAGTTGGTGGAACTACTACCTACACTATGGAACGAAAAAATATAAAGGCGATTAGAAATAAAGAGTCATTAGAGGTAACTGTTGCAATTGCAATATTGGATTCAAATACTAAAAAGATATACAGAGGATATAACTCTAAAGCCACTAATGGATCTTTGGGGGTCGAAGAAGTAGAAGGATTTACTACAGATACCTTTACAATAGATAAAGATTATTCTAAACTAGACCAATATCGATACACATTTGATTACGATACTACGAATGATAATTATATATTAACTAGTATTGAATTAGTGAAGTAGAAATTATTTCTACTTTTTCTTTATTTTATCATATGAATATATTATAATAGTAATAAATAGTTAAGACAGGAAGGTAATATAAATAATATAGGAGGAATAAAAATGAACGAAATGATGATACCAGAAATAAAGGAGAAAATGGAAAAATCAATTGAGTCTTATGAGCAAAGACTAAAAACAGTAAGGGCAGGAAGGGCAAATCCATCTAGTTTGGATGGTGTCTCAGTAGATTATTATGGAACTATGACACCTTTAAAACAATTAGCAACTATATCTGTACCTGAAGCTACTCAATTATTAATCAAGCCATTTGATAAAGGATGTTTAAAAGATATTGAAAAAGCAATTTTTGAATCTAACTTAGGATATACTCCAAATAATGATGGAGAAACAATTAGAATTGTAATTCCTGCACTTACAGAAGAAAGAAGAAAAGAGTTGATCAAACAAGTAAAAGCAATTGCAGAAGATACAAAGGTATCTATTAGAAATACTAGACATGAGGGACTTGATCGTGCAAAAAAATTAGAGCTTCCTGAGGATGAGTTAAAACAGGCTGAAAAAGAAATTCAAGATTTAGTAAACCAATATAATAAAAAAATTGAAGTGATATTAAAAGAAAAAGAACAAGAACTTCTTACTGTATAATCACTAAAATACAGTTACTAAAAATATGACCAATTTTTAAAAATGTCAGTCTAATAATTAGTGACTTCAAAAGGCTACTCTTTTGAAGTTTTACTATTATATCAAAAGTGGGTAAGATAAACTTGCTCTTTACTACATTTATATTAGACATTTCTTTTTTAATCAAATTTTCTTCAGGTTCAGGTAGTGATGATATTTTTATTGCATAAACACTTTGTTTGTGTTAATATAAGAAACCAAAGAAAGTGAAATTGTGGATTTGAATGACCTAAAAATGGAGTTAACGTTATTAGAAGAAGATCAAGTTATTGGAAGTGATCGATTAGAAATATTTGATCAAATAGGAGAAACAGCGGTAATAACAGATTATGCGATTGCATTGGGGATATGTTGATCCAGATAATTTTATAAAAGGTGGAGAGGGCCAGTTAGAATGCAGAGCAGGGTTTTATTGGACCAAAACATGTGTTGGGGATCTGATGCTTATGTCATTGACGATTATGGTAATAGTAATTACATAAGTGTTAATGAACGTACTGTTGGAATTCGCGTCGCTTTACCGTATTCAGAAATCTCTAAAATCGCCTCGAGCGAAGTGAAAGGAGCAGATGGAATAATACAATTAGAAGCTGGATACCTTCCAAAAAAAATAGCTTCAAAACAATTGCAAAAGGATTTAGAAAGAGTTTATGATTTTTTACAAGGATATCCAAAGAGTATCCACAAAAAATATACAGTAGATAGTAGAGATTATGATGATTATGTAGAAAAATTTGATCCTAAACAGTTGGATGAGATAGAATTACCAAATGGAGCCGACAGTAACATTTTCAGATAGGGAAAGTTATCGAGTAGGAGAAGCTGTTTGGATAGAAAAATATCCTGTTAAATGGTATAGAGATGTAAAACAGATATTGTATTTAATAAAGATATTATTGTATCAGGAATACCATTTAATCATGAGTGGAATTATCAAAGGGATTTTTCTAAGGCAGATATGTATGAATATTTGAATACCTATCTAAAAAGAGATTTATTTTCTTCCTATTTAAAGGATGCAGATTTTGATGTGCTTGAGATAGAACAGCTCCAAAATACGAATTCTTTTTTAGATAGTGTGATCGAAAGAATGCAACAACGAATTAGTCAAAATAATCGAGCCATAGAAAACTATGATATTGATAGAGAAAAAGGATATTCAAAGGTGCATAAGAAATAAATGGATTAAAGAAGTAACAACAAGAAAGTCACTTTTTTGCTCAATCCTAAAAGTAAAGGCAACTATTTTTATTTTCTTGGTTAAATAACCCCTTTATAAAAAAGGTTGTATTTAGAAAAAAATATCTATCGCAAAATGGTTACCATTTAGCTTTTTTTATTGACAAAATTATGATTTTATAGTATAATAGCGAAGAAATAAGGGGGATTTTTATGTTAAGCAGGAAGGATAAGAATAATAAGATATTGTTAGAGTTAGAACAATTTTTAAAGTCGTATGAAATTTATTATGGGGAGAGAGCTGCAATTTGTTTAATAAATGCCATTATAAAAGAAGAGGAGCCTGACTTTTTACCAGAACAATTAAAACAGATGAGACCAAAAAAATTAAAACGTATATTATTACAAAAAATAAAAGAAGATTTGAACGTAGACAAGAGTTCACCAGAATATGATTTAAAACCCATAAATAAATACATGCATGTTAAAGCGTCTAAAAGAAGAGTTGCCTGTGCAAGCTTAATTTCTGCAGTTGCACTTGCATCTATCATAAGTATAGGTGCTATAAGTAACGCTAGAAAAACAAAAGAAGCTCAACAAATAGGATCTATAAAAAACTTAGAGGTATGTGATGATACAACAATTCAAAATACAACAACTTATACACTAAATAAGGATGCAAAAGATGGAGCAATGAAATCAGATGTTATAGCAAATACTTCACAAGTAAAAAATAAAAAAACGCATTGGAAAAAAAGCTTAGAAAAAATTGCCGGAATTGCCGTAGAAATGCACAAAAAAAATGAAGAAAACTCAATAAATAATAAGGGTAATTTAGAAAAAACGGATGATAAAGTAGTTAAAGCTATTAGTGATAGTAAAGAGTCAGTTGAAAAAGAAGTATCTCTTGATACAACAAAGGATATACTAAAATTATTTAATAGGGAATTAGATGAAAAAAAACTAACAGAAAAGGATTTAAAAATTATGTCTCAGGTGGATGAGGACTTAATGATTATTCAATCAGAAGGAGAAAATTATAATCAAATCACCAAGGACTATATCGTTACAACCGAAGAGGATGGAACGATTAAAATAGTACATAGTATGACCAATATTGAAAAAGATTTTTTAACGAATCAAAAAATCAATAGTATTCCTAATCTAGTTGATTTTACTACAGTAAGCGATTTTATTGAAAATAATAATATTGAAAAATCAGGATATAAATTATCTAAAAATACTTTTTGGGGTTATAAAGATATGCAAGAGATGGATGAGATATATGGAACAGAAGTTGTTAGCTGTATTCAAAAGTATGGTCTTCCAATTCCAGTTTATCAAGCAAAAGATTTTAAACAAAACGCAAGTAAAAATACTTCTTATCAAAAAATGTGTAGTTGTCAATGATGTGACACCTAAATAAGTCGAAAAAAATATTAATTGGG
>CAJUJA010000029.1:0-12019 GCA_910586635.1 uncultured Bacilli bacterium
ATCTAGTATTTGAATATCATTATTTGTATAATCTAATCTATCCTTTAATTTCCCCATAAATTCATTATGCATCGTCATTTTTTCTGTTTTTGATACATTAGAATATTTATTATAACTATTGGATAAAAGGGTCATAATTTGATACAATTCATCAGATCCAACCATTCCTCCTTTTGAAGCAATACAAGCCTTTAGTAAAAAACTATATTTTTTATTTATTTTCGAAAAGTCAATAGAATCATTTTTCTCCTGTTGGCTAATATCCATTTTGCTAATATCCATCCATGCTGTAATTTCTTCCTCTTTTAAATATTGACCTAAACATTTTATAATAGAAGTATAGTTTCCCCCTGTACACATTTGAATGAATTCTTCATCAGTTAAATTCAAAATGTACTTAATAATATTCATATCTGAACGTTGGATAGGATAATCAGGCACGTCACCAAATAAATAGGCATTAAACCATGCTGTGAAGCCCTCTTCTAACCAAGAAACTGAATTATATTGGTCAAATGAAAATCGCCTATTAAGTATAACATTTTTATCTTCCAAAGGCAGATATAAGTTATTTATCATATGTAGTCCCTCATGAGTATAGTTATATTTCTCATCCTGAAATATATTGATTTTATGTTCCTTTGGTAAGAAGGATGCTAATTTTCTTGAATTTTCTGGTTTTTCTTTTTTTTCAAGAACTAACAACTTAAAATTTTCGTAAAGACATCTCAAATCAACAGTAGGTGCCTTTTCTTCTAAGCGTTGAATTAATTCTAAATAGTATTTTCTTTCTTGTTGACGCAAATTTGAATTATCATAAATTGCATCCCTAACATCCGAAAAATCTACGGTGTCTGAAAAATAGTCATTTAGCTCAGCAGAACTAGAAATCGAAATCTCCTTCATTTCATGATTTCCTGAATCTACTTGCTCACTGTTATCAGAAACAGATTCATCTTCTGATTTTTCCTTTTCACTATCTTCATCATAGCTATCATCATAATCCTCATCATAGCTATCATCATAATCAGAATCAGAATTTGCATCATCATTCGTTTGTGTATCAGAAAAAGGAATATAATCAGGAGTAGTATCTCTACCACAACCGGATAATACCAAAGATACCCCAGCTACTAAAAGCATTTTTTTCAACAGTTTTTTATTTATATTTATTTCCATACCATCACCCCATGTGTTCTACATTATATCATAAACTAAAGAAAAAGTCTAGTCTTTTTCTTTTTGAGTTTCGGTTTTTTACGAAGAAATTATGAGATTTTATGAAAAAATTTAAATTACTGATAAATTTTTTAAAATAGCTCTTAAAATCCAATATTTGTCCACGCCAATATAGAACATCCTAAAATGTTCCTTTTTTCCATTTATTCAGCTAGGTAACTTTTAGAGTTTTAACTCTAATTGTCTATATTTTTCCCGTTTCTCTATTTTTTGATATTTCTTTATTCCTGTATGGGCATATTTTAATATTTCACGGATTCCTTTTGATATTTGGCTTAACCACACAATTACTTTTCTTTTTAACGCTTCTTTATAACAATTTTTCTTTTTTCCTTTAAATAAGAAATTTCTTTTATCATTCATTCTAATTACAAAATAGTTACCACTTTTATCTACATAATCTATTATTTTATTATCATCATACCCTCTGTCAAATACCATATTACATTTTCTATTTAACACATTTATTACTGTATCTATACTATCCATAGTATACTTATTCTTACTTACAAACTCCTTACTCTTACAGGAGTATATTTCACTATATACACTAAATGGCTGTTTCTCATTTTTACCCAATACTACTGCTTCACATACATGATATCCATTCACTACTTTTTTCTCTGGATCAGAAGCGTCAATTACTTGATCTAAATCTTCAAACTTTTTTCCATATTTTTTGGATATATCACTGTCATCAAATATAGATATTGATTCATCCGGGAAATAGTCTTTTATTTCATTTAGATAGTTTTCTTTTATTATCTTTACTTCTTCTTTACTCAACGACTGTAGATTATCACATAGCCTTTCAATAGTATTCTTTAACTTTATATCCTCGCTTAATGATCTTGATATTTCAGATATTAAACAACTTTTACTTTTTGATAGACCATATTGCATATCACTTACAAATTTAATTCCTTTTTTATTTAAACCCCTTGACATTTTTTTAGAAAAATTTAAAATTTCTCTTTTCGTTTCATAACATTCCATAGTATAATTATTCATGGAAAACACCTCCGCTTATTTTGTTTAGTATAATTATTTTGGTATAGTTTGATTTTATCAAACTTTGGAGTGTTTTCCTTATTTTTGTACTAAAAAGATGAATCTGTGGATAAAACAAATTCATCTTTTCTTTGTTTCCTATTTTTTACCGGAACTCAAATTTTTCTTTTTCGTTTTTACTTCTTGCTTTACAATATCAAAAACAAATAATAAAATTCCAGCTACAATGGCAATATCTGCTATATTAAAAACTGGAAACTGATAGGTTCCAAAAGAACAGGACAAATAATCAATAACATAACCATATAAAAGTCTATCAATTAAATTTCCTACTAATCCTCCCATTAATAATCCTAACGAAACAATCTCTAATTTTCTTTTCATTTTAGTTTTTGAAATATACCTTTGTAAACAAAGAAAAACAACAATAGCAAACCCAATTAATAAATATCTACTTCCTTCTAATATCGAAAAAGCAGCCCCTGTATTTCTTACATAATGAATATGAAAAAAACCAGGAATTATCGTAATTGCTTGATTTAGTTTCAGTCTGATGGTAACAAGCATCTTTATTACTTGATCAATTAATAAAATAATACTACAAATACCATATATCTTTTCCTTTTTCATTATGCCTCCTACCCTAACTTCTCTATGTTTTGAATTACAATTTTATACTCGCTTAATCTTTTTTCCACATTTCCATGTATTTTTAAAATATCACCTCTTTGAATAGCTGGAAATTGATTATATATTCTTGGAAACATTGTAAAATCCATTTTAGAGGTTTCATCGCTTCCATCTATAAAGGCCATTTTTTCTCCCTTTTTTGTATCAATTATTTTTATCTTATCTACTAATATCAAAACATTCACTAATTGATTAAAATGCTTTTTGACTTCATTTAATCTTATGCAATCTTCATTATTTTTGTAGAATTTAGTCGTTGGATGATGGGATAAATAGAATCCAAAAATAGTCTTTTCAAAATCTAAGATTTCCTCTTCTGTATACTCTTTAAAAATTTCTATTTCTGGCTTCATAACTAAGGAAGGATCTAAATCCTTAGTCAGTTCTGCATAATTTAATAGACTATCTAAATTTAACAATAGAGTTTTTCTATTATAATGAAAAGAACGAAAACATTCAGACAGAATCAAACATTCTATCACCTTTCTACCAACCCCTGCGATAACAAGTCTACTCATACAATCATAAATACTAGTAAATACTCCTGCCTCTCTAGCTTTTAAAATTGCCTTAGCAGAAACCATTCCTACTGATTTCAAATTGGAAAAAGGATATATAATTTTTTGTTCATTTACAATATAAGAATCTGTACTATAATTAATATCTGGTTTTTCTATCATAATATCATTAGCTTTTGCCTCTTCTATATATTGTTTGGTTTTATATTCACTACCAATTACATTAGTAAGTAGACTTGCAAAGAATTCTTGCTTATAATGTGTTTTTAAATAAGCCATCTTATAAGCAATTAAAGAATAAGCAACAGAGTGAGATCTATTAAAACCATAGCCTGCAAATTTTAAAATCAAGTCAAATATTTTTTTAGATTTATCATAAGTGTGGCCTCTATCTATACTACGTTTAATAAACTTATCTTCTTCTTGTTTTAATAAATCTAATTTTTTCTTACTCATGGCACGTCTTAAAATATCAGCCTCTCCTAGAGAATAACCCGCAAAAAGATTAGCGACTTGAATAATCTGTTCCTGATAGATAATAATACCATAAGTATTGGATAAAATTCCCTCTAATGAAGAATCTAAGTATTCTATTTTTTCTTCCCCATTTTTTCTTTTTATATAGGTATCAATGTTTTCACTAGGACCTGGTCTAAATAATGCGATGGCTGCAAAAATATCTTCAAGATTATTAGGTTTCAACTTTTTAAGAAATTGCCTCATTCCTGTGGATTCAAATTGGAAAATTCCTAAAGTATCAGCATTCGTAAAAACTTCAATGGCTAACTTATCATTTAAGGGAATAGACGAAAAATCAATCTCTTTATGGTAACTATTTCTTACCATCTCTAGAATATTATTAATAATAGTCAAATTTTTAAGTCCTAAGAAATCCATTTTAAGAAGTCCTAAGTCTTCCAAATATTCCATAGAATAACTGCTTAAATACATACCCTCTGATAAGGTTAGGGGAATCACCTCATCTAGTTCCACTTCACTCATGATAATTCCTGCCGCATGATGCGAAGTATGTCTAGGAAATCCCTCTAAGTGTTTAGCAATATCAAACAATTTTGTTAATTCTGGATCACTATCAATTCTTACTTTAAAAGCACCATTTTTTTGATAAAAATCTTGTAGCTTATCATGGCTCATATTAGGAACCAATTTAGAAAGAGAATCGACTTTATATATAGGAATATTTAAAACTCTTCCAACATCTCTAATTACCTGTTTAATTCCTAATGTACCAAAGGTAATAATTCCTGCTACGTTTTTCCGTCCATATTTAGAAATAACATATTGAATTACTTGTTCTCTTTTATTATCAGGAAAATCGGTATCAATATCTGGCATAGTTTTTCTCTCCGGATTTAGGAATCTCTCAAACAACAAATGATACTCAATAGGATCAATATCTGTAATCCCCAAAGAATAAGAAACTAAACTTCCTGCTGCACTTCCTCTCCCAGGTCCTACTAAAATATGATTTTTTTTAGCATATCGAATAAAATCATATACAACTAAAAAGTAATTGCAAAACCCCATTTGACTGATAATCTTTAATTCATAACTTAATCGTTCCTTATAAGAATTTGGGACATTTCCCGCTAACCGCCTTAATAATCCTGCCTTAGAAAGCTCAAATAAATATTGTTCACTACTCATGTCTTTAGTTTCTTTATAAACAGGAAGTAAAAGCCTACTAGGGGGAAATTCCACCTTACATTGATTAGCAATTTCAAAAGTTCTATTTAATCCCTCTAAACTAGATAGTGACGTAACATTCTCCTCCTGTAATTCATGATGAAATAAAGAATAATCATCTTCCTCTTGAACTGTTTTTCCATCGCGTATTAAATACAAATATCGTAATAGTTCATAATCATTTTTATCTAAATATAAACATTCCTTAAAAAAGGCTGTTTGATGAGGTTTTTTTATTAGATTCTGCTCTTCTTTCCTATTTGTATAGCCCAAATAAATATCATCATAAATAAAAGACAATTCTTCTTCTAAACTAGTGCTTGGATAAGGAAGTACTACTAATAATCCCTGATGAAAAGAGGATAAATCTTCCTTCGTAACTGTCCTTTCTTGTTGAATCGTAGATAACTTCATTAAAGACTGATAACACTGATAATTTTTAGCAAATAATACAATTTCTAATTCCTTATAAGAAATTGCCAAAGAAAAGAGTGGTTTAATTTGATTATTCTCACATTTTTTAATAAACTCCATCATTCCATACATATTGACATCATTAATCGTACAAAAAGGAATCTTTTGACTCTTAGCATAAGTAATAATATCATCAATTTTTAACATACTAGAGAGTAATGAATAATTACTTTTTACATATAATGGAATATACATAATTGATTCCTCCTTTTCTTTTAGTTTATCATAAACTAGAAAAAAGATATACTAGACAATCTATAAAATTAATGTTAATATAGGATGAATAAAAAAGAAAGGGAAATTAAAGAATGGATCAGCATCAAATTAAAAAAAATAATTATCAAAGATTAGAAGAATTAAGAAAAATCAATTGCTTATTTAGAAGTTGTGTGCATCTACTAAAAATGGAAAAAGATTTTCCATTAGACCAAATATATTCAGAAGAAAAAATGAAAATGTTTATAACTGAGAATTTCGACACAGTAATAAACAGCGAACTAGATACCCATGATTTACCTAGATTAGTAGCAGGACCAGTAGCCATAGAAAGAAAAAAAGCACTAATAAGACAAAAAGAACAATGCAATTTTAAGTAAGTAATGGAAACTACGAATAGAGCCTAAATTTTGTTTGACTTTTTTTGACTATTATGATAAAGTTATAAGGCAAGGAATCAAGAACCAAAAGGAGGAATTTTAATGGCAGTTAATTTATCTTATAAAAAACCAAATTCTGCAAATAATAAATCCCACTCATGTAGACGCACTAAAAGACAACAAAAAGTAAACCTACAAGTTGTTAGACTAGATGATGGAACAAGAATTAGACTTTCAGCTAAGGAAAAGAAAACATTAAATAAATATAATAATATTGCCGCTTAGGCAGTTTTTTTATGCAAAAAGAGAGGTATAACCTTTTTCTAACACAAGTACCCGCTCTCCTGGTTTTGTTTTTTAATAGAAGCATACTCCTCATCTAGAGTATTTTTTAATATAATTTTATCATTTTTCGGAAATTTAGTTACATCTAATACCTTATAATCAATACGGTACTCAACAGTTAGAGTATTATTTTTTAATGAATCAGTTGCCTGAATTCCTTCTACACTATTCATTTTTTGTATAATATCTGAATATTTCCCCTTCAAAACTTTAATATTATCTGGTGCGATATCCCGATTTGGAAGTGGAGAAATTACAATTTTAAAAGTTCCTTTTTGTAATTTTCGATGACTAAAGGTGTACTGATTAGAAAATGTATAACTAATGCCTAAAGAAGTATCATCTTTTTTATAATTACATTTTAACTTGTTTGGATCCTGTGAAGACACTTCCACCTTTTTATTAGTTTTGTCTCTTTGAAAAAAAGAAAAAATATCTTGATAGAAAAAGCCTAGCACAATAAATAAAAAACCGAGAATCATAAAAGAAATGGGTAAAATTCTATTCTTTTTTGCTTTTTCCTCCAATTCTACTTCATGAACCTCGTGTAAATTTAAAACCTGTGTAGAATGATCCTTCATTTTTTTCATATCATCACCCTATCTTATTACTATTATACCAAATTTTTCTCAAAAAAAGAAAAATAGTTAGAAAATTAACTATTTTTTACTCTTGCATCATACTTTTTACGAGACTCTGTATCTAATATTCTCTTTCTGATGCGAATATAATTTGGTGTTACCTCAACCAACTCATCTGAATTAATATAATCTAGTGCATACTCCAAAGAAATTTGTCGTGGTCTTTTTAAAACAACTGTATGATCACTGCCAGCTGCACGAACATTGGTAAGATTTTTTCCTTTTGTAACATTAACAGCCAAATCATTATCTCGATTACATTCACCGATAACCATTCCCTCGTATACTTCGGTTCCAGGTTCAATAAACATAATACCACGATCCTCTAAATTACCAATAGAATAACCGGTTGCTTGCCCTGCATCTATAGACACCAATACCCCTAGTTTCCTTTCACCAATATCTACAGATTCAAAAGGTTCGTATTCCTTAAAAGTATGATTCATGATTCCATATCCCTTAGTTAAAGTCATGAAATCTGTAGAAAAGCCAATCAAACCACGAGATGGTATCGTATAACTTAGTTTAGTTTGTCCTTCAAAACTCTCCATATTATCCATCTTAGCACCTCGAAGTCCCAATTGCTCAATAACAGAACCAACAGACTCCTCAGGAACCTCTATTTGCAACTCCTCCCATGGTTCCATTTTAACACCATCTATTTCTTTAATAATAACAGATGGCTTAGAAACCTCAAGCTCAAATCCCTCTCTTCGCATATTCTCAATCAAAATACTCAAATGAAGTTCTCCTCTACCAGATACTAAGAAAGAATCATTAGTCGATTGTTCTACTTTTAAACTCACATCTTTTTGAGTTTCTTTAAATAATCTTTCTTCAATTTTACGTGCTGTAACAATTTTTCCATCACGTCCAACAAAAGGAGATGAATTAGCACCAAAAGTCATCTGTAGTGTTGGCTCATCTATATGAAGAATCGGCAATGGAATCACATTAGAAGGATTACAGACAGTTTCCCCAACAGAAATATCTGCAAGTCCCGCGATTGCTATGATATCCCCCGCTTCGGCACTTTCTATCTCAACTCGGTCATATCCATAAAAACCAAATAATTTCTGAATCCTAAATTGCTTAGTAGAGCCATCCAATCTACAACAAGTAACCATCTCTCCCGTTTTAACTGTTCCATTATGAACACGTCCAATACCAATTCTTCCTACAAACTCATTATAATCAAGCAAAGCTGGCTGAAATTGTAATGCGTTTTCGCAATTTCCATTAGGCTCAGGAATCTCTTCCAAAATCGTATCAAGTATTTCAGAAAATCCTTCTGTTTGTGTAGATAAGTCATCGCTAAAAGAACAGGTACCATTTAAGGCACTTGCATAAATAACTTTAAAATCTAGCTGTGCATCATCTGCCCCTAACTCAATAAATAAATCTAAAATTTCATCCAATACTTTAGAACACCTAGCACTTGGCTTATCCACCTTATTTATAACAACAATAGGCTTTGCTCCGGCCTCAAACGCCTTCTTTAAAACAAATCTAGTTTGTGGCATAGCACCTTCATAAGCATCTACTACTAAAAGCACACCATCAACCATATTCATAATACGTTCTACTTCTCCACCAAAATCAGCATGGCCTGGAGTATCTAAAATATTAATTCTAGTATCCTTATAATCTAATGCTGTAGTTTTAGCTAAAATCGTAATTCCTCGTTCTCTTTCTAAAGCATTGGAATCCATAGAAACATTACTAACGTCTTCGTTATCACGAAACATACCCGAATGTTTTAAAATCCCATCGACTAAAGTTGTTTTCCCATGGTCTACATGGGCAATAATTGCAACATTTCTTTTTTTCATACATTAACACTTCCTCTATAACGTTCTCGATTATATCATGAAATCAAAAAAAATACTAGACATTTCTATCATTTTACTTCATCCTATGATTTTCATCTAATAATTGATAAACACCTGTTATACATCTTCTTTATATGTAGATTAAAATATATCGCTAATAAAAAAAGACTAACCTCTATAATAAAGAAAATTAGTCTATCTCTAGCTTCGCCTTTATTTATGAATCCCAAACATGATTCCCTTATAGTATTTCCATGCTAGAACTCTAAATGCTAGTTTATTAATTTGCTCTTCACTAATTGTTCCATCCTCAATAGCCTTCTTGATCTTATTAAAGCTTTCCTCATAATCTGTTACAATCAATAAATCATTTCCTGCCAAAATTGCCTTAACAACGGCATCATCAATAGATGAAGTGGCTCCCATTGCCAAATCATCTGTCATAATCACACCAGTAAAACCTAAATCATTTCTAAGCAAATTATGGACACTAGGAGAAAGAGATGCTGGGTTACTTGAATCAATGCTACTCACAATATTGTGACTTACTAACACAGCTTCTGCCCCCTCATCAATTCCTGCTTTAAATGGAGGTAAATCATTTTTCTTAATATCATCTAAAGTTCTATTATCTGTTGAAGAACCAGTATGAGTATCACGATTATTTCCATATCCAGGAAAATGTTTTAATGTATAAGAAACCTCCTTTCCTTTGCTTGCCTTAATTACTGTCTTAGCAAATTCAGAAGTGATATCGGTATTTTCTCCAATAGTTCTTTCATACATGTAATCACTAGAATTCGTTGAAACATCTACAACAGGGGCCAAGTTCACGTTAAGTCCTAATTCTTTTAATAAGGCACTTTTTTCAATGGTATCGTCTTTAATTTTATTCATACCACCTAATTGATATAACTCTCTTGAAGATAGAAATTTTTCACTTCTAAGCTTCGGATTACTACTAATTCTAACAACCTTACCACCCTCTTCATCTACAGCTGTTAAAATGGGAACCTTTGCTGCATCTTGTAAGGATTTCATCACGTCTATTACTTCACTTTTCGATTTATTAACAAAATCTTTAGCAAAAAATACATATCCACCAAATTGATATTTCTTTAATATCTCTTTTTGATTGCTATCTGGATAACGGACTAGTAAAATTTGGCTAATTTTTTCATCCAATGTTAACTCTTTTAATTTATTATGAGCTAAAATATAATAATCACTAAAAATACCATTATCTAAATAATCAACTGGAATACCATCCTCATCTGTTACAACATCCTTAACTCTATAATTTAATATACTAGTTTTTTGAGTTGTTTCCATCTTATCTAAAAGTCCCGTATACTCAATCACAATATTACTACCCGCTTTTGCACCAATATCCTGATTGCTAAAGGTATAGATAATATGATTGCTATCTTGTACCATAACCTCTTTATCATTGCTAGATAAAACCATTGCTTCCATTTTTTTAGTTTTGACTGTACTTTTTTCTTTCTTATTAAAAGTTTTAATTCCTACTATGCTAACCAGTAGTAGGACCGCTACTAAAGCAATATAAATAATTTTTTTTCCTTTCATATCTCTCACCTGATACTATTATATTGGTTCTATTTTATAATATGAGTATATAATGAAAATTTAATTATTTTGTAGAAATCAATCGGGTTTTCTTCCTATTTTTTATTTTTCTATAAAAATAAGTAATAATCAGAAGAGCTAGAAGAATTCTAATAGGAATCTTTAGCTTCCCAACATAGCGATTTACAATTGTCCAACCGTTACCTAGTGTATAACCAACATATACAAAAACAAAGGTCCAAGGAATACTACCAATAATGGTATAAATTAAAAACTTAAAAAAGGAAAGTCTCATAATACCAATAGGTAGAGAGATTAAAGTTCTAATAATTGGAAAATTTCTTCCAATCAAGGCACCGATCAGTCCATACTTATTAAACCAAGAATCAGACTTCTCAATATCTTCTTCTTTCATAAAAAAGTATTTTCCATATTTCTTAATAAATGGTTTGCCTCCAAAATATCCCATAAAATAAATTACAATTGCACAAAATACACTGCCTATCAAACCAATCAAAAAGGCACCCCAAAAGGTAAAAACTTTATGAGATGCTAGAATCCCTCCGGTTGCCAATATCGCCTCACTTGGTATCACAATAATAACGGCTTCTAAAACCATTCCTAGAAACATTCCTAAGTATCCGTATTGATTCATTAAATTAAGAACAAAGTTTGCCATTCTATCACCTAATTAAACATATGAAAAAATTTAACATTTTTGAATAAATATCATAGATTCTACAAGATTATATATATTGTGAAAGTAAAGATTCATTTTTTTAGATTTTCCACAAAAAATGTTGACAAATATTCATTTTAAGGTATAATTGATATTGTCTACTTGATTAGTCGATTAATAAATCGATTAATTTAGATATATATGCGGATGTAGTTTAATGGTAGAACCTCAGCCTTCCAAGCTGACTACGGGAGTTCGATTCTCCTCATCCGCTCCATTGAGTATTTAGTTGCTAACCCTATGGTTAGCAATTTTTTCATTTATAGATATAGAAAAGTTGAATACTTCCTTTCAAATTAACGAAAGGAGGTATTTTTATGTGTAAAACTTCTTCCCTTACTATTTTGGAAGATGATAGAAAACTTACTAAATTTATTTTAGAAAACTTTAAAGATACTAATATTAAATCTACAAATGGTAGTGAAATGCTTATTTCTATTACTAATATCAAAAAAGTAAATCCTATCATTTATAAGGTTAAATCTGATAAAACAACTCTTACTATTCTCTATTTTAAATGTAGTGATATAAAGGATAAAAAATATTATATTCCAAAATTAAGACAAGACTTTAATTTATCAGAACTAAAAGATTATTTGAAAGGAGCTTTATAAATGAAGAATTTTGAAAGATATTT
>CAJUJA010000029.1:12029-15561 GCA_910586635.1 uncultured Bacilli bacterium
TGACTGGAGTTCAGACGTGTGCTCTTCCGATCTTATTTATAAAATGGATAAAAATGATATTCACAATCTAGAATATATCTACAATGCACTATCTTCGCATTTAATATTTAATCCATATAAAAGTGAAATAATGGAATTAGGAAAATTAATTGCAAAAGTAGTTTATCAAATTCCTATACAGTAATCTAAAGAACAATATAACTAAAAAAATTGAAAAAACTCTTGACTCTAAATTATTATAGCGTTAGGATAATAGGCAATTAATTATTTAGGGGTCAAAGTTATACCCATTCTTGTACGGTTAAAAGATGAACCTTAAAAATCTTTAAGACTATTATTATAGCTACAATGATATTGCTAATTCGGAAATTATTTAGGGAATCTAGAAATGGAATATAAAAATAAAAGTAATTTCAATTCAAGAAAATAAGCAAGGTACTAACCGAGGAGGGATTGTAAAGTTTGTAAGTATCTTTAAAAACTTACAAAAGTTATATTGTTCTTTGAAAATTAAATATTGGAGGTGCTATACTTGAACGAAGAAATCAAGGATTATATTGATTCGAAGTTCAATGAAGTAAATCAAAAGTTGGATAATCTATTATCTCTATTTGAGAGAATTAGAAATAATGAGATTAGAACTCTGATGTATGCCCAATTATGTGCTAGACAATTAAATGAATTCTTCTTTGTTGATTGGCTAAGAAATCAGTCTCTTACTGGTTGTAAACCTTTCTATGAACAAGTGAAGAATAATCCACAATTTAAGGAAGCTCATCCCATTACTAAAATGTGTGCAGAAGATTTAAAGGATTTAGTTGTTAAGAAAAGTAAAGGTAGAAAAGACCTAATAGAAGATGAATTTACTAAAAGTTTAGCATTTATTGGAGGTATAGATGATACTCTTCTCTAAAGGGGTAAAATGGGCTTAAAAGCAGCAATTTATACTAGAGTATCAACAGAAGAACAAAGAGATTATGGTTATTCAATAGATGGTCAACTTCGTGAACTAAAAGATTATTGTAAAAAGAAAAAATATGATGTTGTAGATATTTATAATGATGCTGGATTTTCTGGAAAAAATATGAATAGACCTGAACTAGAAAGGCTTTTAAAAGATATTAAAAATGGAATTATTGATGTTATCGTTGCTATCAAAGTTGATAGACTTACTCGTGATGGTTATGATGGACAATGGTTATTAAAAGAATGCAATAAATATGATGTAATGCTAGATTTACTTTATGAACAATACGATATTAATACAGTCAATGGCGAAATGATGTATGGAATGAATTTGCTATTTGCCCAAAGAGAAAGAAAAGAAATAGGAAATCGTACCAAAAGAGGTTTAGAAGAAGCAGTTAGACAGGGAAAATATCCTACTCAAGTACCACTAGGATATATTAGAGATGAAGAAGGATTTTTAACTATTGATCCAGTATCGTCTCTTGTTATCAAGGATATATTTGAGTTATATGCTAATGGTATGAGTATGAATGCTATTGCCGAAAAGTTTGAAAAAGAAAAACGATTTAATAAGAAAAATACGAGATGGCGAGAAGATAAAATTTTGAAAATAATTTCTAATCCTATTTATAAAGGAGAAATTCATTGGCGAAGAACTACTTCAAAAGGAAAACAAAATCCTATAATTATTATCCCAAACCATTCTCCTAAAATCGTATCTGAAGAACTGTATGATAAGTGTCAGGAACAAGTAGAAAAAAATAAACATGGTGGATATGGGGAACACATTCATATCTTTCATTCACTTGTGAAATGTCCTTATTGCAATAAACCTATGAGCAACTATTTCACTATCAAAAAAAGAGCTAGTGGAGATAAAGAATTCTATTATGTCATTTGCAAAAATCTATCTTGTACAGGTAAAGGTAAAATCTATAATACCGAAAAAATTGAAAATGGTTTGATGAAATTATTAAATGCGATCACTACTGATTATAAACAAGATAAACATTCACTAGTATTTGCTTATCAAGAAAAAAATACTGAACTAACTTCCATTAATAAAGCTCTTACTAAACTAAAAAAGGATGAACAGCGACTATTAGATTTATATTTAGAAAGTTCCATTAATATTGAAATTATCAACAAAAAGAATGAGATGATCCAAAATGAAATTTCTAAATTAGAAAGCAAAAAATCTAAATTAGAGGAAAATAATATCGAGATAGAAAATCATTCTTTAAAAGAAATGTTTGAAAATAAGAGTAAGAATAAATTACTTGGAATAGAAAATCTATGGAATATATTAAATCGTACTGATAAGAAAAAAATTCTAAATAAGTACATCAAATCAATAGAAATTACTATCGATGATAAATATAATATCGCAATTAAAAATGTAATATTTAATAATGAGTTTATAAATTATGGTATCAATAATTTAATGGATATTGCACTTGACTGTATCAAAGAAAGTAATGAAAATCTAACTATCCATAAACCAATTATTGATACAAAGATAACTGATGATTATACTCTTTCTCTACTTGAAGAATTTGAAGATAACAAAAATAATTTTCAACAGTTTTGGCAAAATATTATCAAAGAAAATTCAACTCTTTATCCTATTTATGATTTAAGTAATGTATTAACAGACATAAAAGTTAAGGTAATTCCTGTATAACAATCGTTATACAAAGTTAAAAGAATAGCATTTAAGGTAATACTTGCTATTCTTTTGATTATATTGAAAATACTGGGTAAAATCGCCACTGGCGATTTGTGGTAATACCCTCTTAACCTGATAAAATCTAAAGGAGGAATGATTATAGATAAAAATCAAGAAATGATAACAATTAAAGTTGATAAAACTTTTAAAGAAAGAATAATAAGACAATCTAATATGGAAGATAAATCAGTATCAGAATTTATTAGAAATTTAATAAATAATGAACTAACTCGTGTTGATATTTCCAAAAATCAAAGTTATTTATCTGAAATATTAGAGATTATCATTAAAAATATAATAGATGAAAAATTAAATACAATTAATAAAATACTTGAATCACTTTATTTAAAACAAGAGTTAATTATCTATCTACTAAAAACTTTTGATAAAGATAATTTTGAAGAAGAAATCGAAGAATTTACAACAACATATTTAGAGGATAATCTACGAACAATATTGTAATAGCAGGAGTCCAATATGAACAAAATAGTAGTGTCCTATCTAGCCTTAAAGGTTGGATAGGATACACTACTAAAGAAGAAAAAATTGATAAGACTTCACTAAATAGTGAGTACAATAATAAATTAAGTTTATTAAAAGGAATATCAGAAATTGATTCGAATTTAATAGAACACAATGTAGGTATTTGGAATAGTAAAGGAGATATTAATCCACTACAAGAATTAAAAGATATAAATTTTAAAGATTATAGTGGCTTTACTTGGAATGGATATGTTTCGATTAAAAAAGAAGATACCTATAAACTAGGATTACTTACTAAAAAAGATTACTATGAGTATTCAAAATCAATTATTCCTAAATTAATTATGGATA
>CAJUJA010000030.1:0-3886 GCA_910586635.1 uncultured Bacilli bacterium
TTTGAAACTTTGATATTCTTCTTGCCAGATTTTTTTCTTTTTCTTATCTTTACAAAAAGTGTAATATACGATATAATATCGATTCAAAAGGAGAATAGTATGGAAAATACACGAGTACAAGAATATGATACAAAGCTTCATTTAGCTCTTTATGGGTACCCTAAAGCGGGTAATGTTCAAAAAATATGGGAAGAGCTCCTATTAGAAAAAGGAGATAATAGGTTGTTGAGACAAGCTATTAAACCGATTATGAATAAGGAAGGAGAAGTCATGGTACAGGCTCCTACTATTTGTGATTACATTTTAAAAAAATCTAAAGAGGTGGACGGAGCAATCTATCAGGAATTAGTAGATTGGATTTATACTTTTCCAACAATTGCCAGAACAAAAGCAGGGAAAGTTTTTTGTAAAAGTAATTCATCTTTTTTGGTTCAAACACTACAGAATCATGATCTTGCTTTAGATGAAATGCAAAAATTTGTAGCTGTTAGTGAAGCATTATCTATGCCTGGTTCTATTTCCTCTTTTAACTCTGAATCGAAAAAACAAGATATGTCAGAAATCTACGGAACGACTCCATTTGATATTAGATATGAGATTTTAATGAATCCAAACTGGACGATAGAAGAAAAAGCTAATTTGATATATGGCTTTTATGAAGATGATAAAGATTTTGATAGAGCAATTCATGCATGGGAAGAAGAGATTATCAATACTTCCTCATTTTATTCACAAAAAGGATTTCAGGTAATGAATCTAAATAAATTATATTACTATACTGAAGAAGAAATATCTAAGTATTATCCAGAAGAGGAAAAAAGAAAAAATATAAAAGAAGAAATAAGAATGTATGAATTATTTCATCAAATGAGACCCCAAAAAGAAATAACAGAAATCCAAGAAGAAAGATCTTATCAAAAGAGTTATCATTAAATTATTCTATGAAGAGAAAACGTTATGGAAAACTTAGATTTAACAATTAATGGATTAGAAAATATTAAAAAGAGGGAAAAAAGGATAGTGGAATAGAATCTTGTATATATGAAGCAACAGAGCATTCCTTATATAAAACATTTAGAACCGATTATGATAAGGAGATATCAGAGAATAAAAGAAAAAAATTAGAAGCATTATACAAGATACAAATACAGTTCCTAAAAAAACCAATCAAAACCATATCTTTGCAGGGAGATTTTGTTGGTTATGAAGTTGAAGCAAATCCACAAGATATGGTATGGAGTACTAAGCTATTCCCACTAGAGAAAAAAATCAACCTTTTACAAGATTTAAGAGAAAAACTAGTTGCCTTAGCAGACAATGGAGTTATTTATATAGATTTAAGAAATAAGAAAAAAAATTTACTAATAAATAAAGCAACTAATCAACTAAGTTTTTGTGACATAGATTCAGCTCAAGTAAATAATATACCATCAGATATTACATGAACGTCAGTTAAAAGTAAAAATGACCTTTACAATCAAAATGCACATGTTTATCTTCACAATTTATTTACTTTAGATGAATTGACAATGCAGAGTGATGATTATGACTTCTTATTAAACTTCCTATCCTATGAAAGCAAGGGTGATATAGAAAGAATAACTCCTTTCAACCATAGGGGAGGTAGGATTGTAAAACAAATGACAAAATGTAAAAGGATGAATCCTAGAGTTTATCTCATTGATAATTTAAAAAAGGTGAGTTAAAATAGAATAAAACAGAGGTGTTTTATGGAAAGATTGCAAAAATATATTGCGGAAGCTGGATATACATCAAGAAGAAAAGCAGAAGAGTTAATAAAACAAGGAAAAGTGGAAGTAAATGGAGAGATTGTTACCGAGTTGGGATTTAAGGTTAACGGAAAAGAACAAGTAATAGTAGAAGGAAATTTATTAAAAAGGGAAGAAAAGGAATATTATCTATTAAATAAACCCAGGTCTATTATTACTTCTGTTTGTGATGATAAGGGAAGAAAAACAGTTGTAGATTTAGTTGATACTAAAAAAAGGATTTTTCCAATAGGAAGATTAGACTATGATACAACAGGAGCTCTTTTACTAACCAATGATGGTGAATTTGCTAATATCTTAATGCATCCAAATAGCAAGGTAGATAAAGTATATATTGCAAAACTAAGAGGAGTTATTAAAGGAGAAGCCATTAATCGATTAAAAAATGGTGTGATTATTGATGGAAGAAAAACAAAAAAATGTAGAGTGAAGCTTAGAAAAACAGACTTAAAAAATAATACCTCAATGGTAGAAATTACAATTCATGAAGGAAGAAACCATCAGGTAAAGAAGATGTTTCATGAGGTCGGATTTGAAGTATTAAAATTAAAAAGAGAAAGAGTAGGGATCTTTACTCTACAAGGGTTAAAGTCAGGGAACTATAGAAGATTAACGCCTAAAGAAGTGTCTGTCATTTATTCTTTAAAAAAATAAATTTACAAACCACTTTTTTTGCTTATAATACTTTTATAGAGGTGACTTTTATGAAAGTAATTCTAAAAAATACATTGCTCCATTGCTCCTATTTTTAATAAGCACTATTCTAGGAAGTATTCTATTAATCCTTTCTTATGCTATTCCCACTCGTGCTATTTATAAAAACGCTACAGAAAGTGCAACTGTTTTTTTAGAAGAAGGCATGTATAAGCAGTTAATCACAGGATATAGTAATAGTCAACTTGATAATTATACAGATGCAATTATTATGGGAGAAATTATTTATAAGGGTAAGGAATCTATAGTAAATAAGGCTATGAAAGTATATCGTAAGGAAAAAGAAAACCCAATAGATGATTTTATAAAAACAATTAACGAGGATCCTTTAGAAAGTAAATCTTACGAGCGATATTGGCACGGAAATATTGCTTTATTTAGACCAGTGTTTTTATTTTTTAGTTATTCAAACCTAAGGGTTGTTAATTTATTTGTTCAATTTTTACTTGTGAGTGTAATTATCATGTTAATGTATTCCAGCCCTTTAAAGAGATATATTTTGCCATTTATTTTATCTATATTTTTTCTGTTTCCTTTTACCATTGGATTTTCCTTGCAATTTTCTCCCATTTACTATATTACTTTAGTTTCGATCATTTTATTGCTGAAATATAAAAATTGGTTTATGAAGCAGGATAGATATTTATATTTGTTTTTGCTAATTGGGATATTAACTAGTTATTTAGATTTATTGACCTTTCCAGTATTGACTTTAGGAATGCCACTATTATTCTATTTATTATTATATAACAAAAACATTAAGAATAAGTTTTTGAATATTATAAAAATATCCTTAATGTGGTTTCTAGGCTATTTTGGTATGTGGATATTAAAATGGGTAATTGGAAGTATTCTATGTGGTGAAAACTTCTTTTATACAGCAATTAATGCTGCAAAATATAGAGTAGGAACTAATCATGTGAGAGTAAAAGCTATTATAGAAAATGTTTTAGTTTATAGAAAAAAATCATTTGCCCTAATATTCCTAGGAATATTCATATATTACACTGTAATATTTATAAAAAATAAAATAAGAATAACAAAACTAAAAGTTTTAGAAATTTTGCCATATATGTTAGTAATGGTATTTCCGTTAGTTTGGTATTTCATTATTAGTGAACATTCACTTACGCATTTTTGGTTTACAAGTAAATCTTTAATAGTGTCTCTTTTTGCAATTCTTATAAGTTTAGTATATCTTTCTACAACAACTTTGGAAAAGTAGATTATCACACAAGATTTCTAAGTCTAGAAATTTTAGTTAAAAAAATTTACAAACTACTTTTTTTGTGTATAATGATATTAGGGAGTGAGGTATATGCTAGAACAACAATCAAAAGAGCAAATTAAAATGTATAATAATCGTTTATATAGATCATGCT
>CAJUJA010000030.1:3896-15556 GCA_910586635.1 uncultured Bacilli bacterium
TGAAGTTTGGAATGAGATAAAGGATAATGAATTAGTTCTTAAAAGTGCTATTAAACAAACTAAAAACAAATGGGGAGAGGATACTTTATCAGGTCTTAAAATAGCAGAGGCTATTTTAATGAATTATCAGGATGTGAGTTCAAATATCTATAATAGACTAGTACAGATAATTTATTCTAATAAAACAATTGCGAGACAACATTTTGATAAAAATGAAACATTTTTACAACTCACTTTATATAATTCTAGCTTAGAATTAACGAGGGATCAAAAGGATTTTGCAGTTAGTGAAGCAATGAAACAATCTAATACGACATTGGAATACAAAAAACAAGCAAATCATCATCTAGGTGGAAAATTTGATATTAGATATCAAATTCTAATGAATCCAAATTGGAGTATAGAAGAAAAAGCAAATTTGGTATACGATTTTTATGGGAATGATGAATTATGGGATGAGACTTTGGAACAGTGGGAATGGGCCATTATCAATGATCCCATAAATTATAAAAACGCTGCAACTTTAGATAAAATAGAGTTATATGATTATAAATATGAGGAATTAGCAAAATTTTATCAGGATCCAAAAATTACAGATTCTATATGGGAAGATATAACTTTGTGTAGGCTATTTCACCAAATGAGACCACAACAATGGGAAGTAAAAAGTTGGGAAAATAGTTTTGATATCAATAAAGAGTTTGTAAAAAAATCAGATAAGCTTTAAGAGTCATTCATAAATTGATGTAAGTAGTGAAAGTGTGGGTTTTATTAACAAAGCTTGACACTTTTGATTAACCAAATATTGTAAGGGAAAATTTGTATAAAATTCCCCCTTATTTTTTTTAGGAAAAAACTTGTATTTTGTGAATATATATGATATACTATAGCACAAAAAAAGAGGAAGAGGGAACATTATGGAAAAGCCAGCAATAAAAAACATGGTATCACTCAGGAAGAAATGAAATTAGAATGTGATGATTTACAACTAGAATATCCTATAGAAATGTTTACACAAGGAAGACCCTTATTTCGTATGGTTTATTGCTCTTTTTTAGCAGATTTAATCAAGGTAAAAAGGAGTGGGAAAGGAGAATATATTTATGATGATCAGTACCCATTTAGATGCCTATCCGACTTACCACTACTAAAAGGTGATAAAAGAAACCTAGAGGATGCAGAAAAAGGTTATAATAGTCGTATATTGCGTAGTATGCAAATTGCTTTATCAAAAGAGTTAATCAATGCTAAGTTGATAACAGTAATACAAAAAGATGAGGATAATGATTTTTTGTTCAATTTACTAATAGAATATGAAAAAAACAATAAGAAATTAATTATAGATTACTTAAAAAATCTAATCATGGAAAAAGAGGGTTATTATCATGTATACCATAATACCAGAGAGATCCAAACTTTATCACAACCTGAATTGTATTCATTAATGGAGGAATCCGTTAAATCGGAAATTCCTATTGACAAGTATACGTTGTTGATATCAGGAAATGAATTATTAAAAAATAAAAAAAGAAAATATCATAGTACAGGAATCCATAAGAATAATGATTTTTTATTAAAAAATGAAGATGTATGTTCTACCTCAGAATATTATTTATCTCCTATGGATAAGGAAATACAGAAATTTATGGAAAATCCACAAAAGCCTATAAAGAATATTACATATTCTAAAAAAGGAAAGTGCTATTGTTATAAAAGGACTCCATTTAAATTATTATTTGATTTAACAAAAGATGATATTAAGGAACAATTTTTATCTAAAAAAGATACTGGTTCCTGTCATGGAAATTCTCTTTTAGTTATGGAGTTTTTAGAAATGAGTGGAACCAAGGCTCAACTAGTAAATGGAAAAATGAGAAAAAACAGCTATGAAGAGTTGGACTACACCATTGTTGAAACAGAGAAAAATGTCATTGATTTTAATAGAAACTTAATCATGGAAAAAGACAATTATTATAAAATGACAGGATTTACAGTTATAAATAAAACAGATAAAAAGCTATTAGATGAAAATAAGAATTTACTAAGTTCTTATGGAATAGATATGGATTCTAAAATAATTGGTTACTTTTCTCAGGAATTCAATCATGATTTAGCAAAGAATAAACACTTATTAAAGAAAAAAAGTTAGTGAATTTCATTAACTTTTTTTATACTTCTTCAATAGCATCTGTTGGACAAGATTCAATGGCTTCTTTTACATTTTCCTCATTATCCTCAGAAACAGAGTCTACAACTACTTCAGAAATTCCTTCATCATTTAGTTCAAATACCTCATCACATATCGCAGCACATGCACCACAGCCAATACATAAATCATCATGTACTTTTACTTTCATGATTTCACCTTCCTTCTTATTTCACTATTATAACTAAAATTATTCTTTACGTAAAGAAAAAATCACATTTTATAAAATGATTAATTATTTTTTATTTGTATGATATTCTTAATATAAGAAGGTGAAATGGCATGAGAAGTAGAATGGATCGTTATATTAATAAAGAAAATCAAAATCAACAAGAGACTAGTAGACAACGAAGAAATGATGAATTGTATCATAATATAGGAAATAACATTAAATATACCAATTTTACAGATGTTAGTAACACGAATGTAGTATCCTTAGATGATGCTAGAACCAAGTATCGTACTAGAGAAGGATATCATACTATGAAAGAATATAAAGAAATTGAAAGAAGCCCTAAGGTTAAGAAAGAATTAGAAGAGTTTAATTATTTATATCAGGATCACGAGAATAGAATATATGATATTAATAGTGTGATTAAAGAGGCTAAACAGAACAGAAAAGAAAAAGATGCCTTGGAAGAAAAAAGAAAATTAAAAAATACTAATTATAATATTTTAGCTAATCTGAATCCAAAAGAATTGGAAAAATATCGTGAAGAAAAAAGAAAATCAAAAAAACCGGATGAGAACGAATTACGAGGATTAATTGATACCATAACCTCTAAAACTTTAGCAGGAGAAATTTCTAAAGAAACTGGGGTTGACTTGTTAAGTGACTTAATGGCAACTAGTGTTCAAGATGAAGTGAAAAAGGATGATACATTAGACTTATCTAAACAAATTCTAGATCAAAATTCGATTGCAAAAATAGAAAGTGCGAAAGAAGAACCTTTTCAGAATACAGATTTAAAGGATATGGATCAATCTTTTTATACAAAGTCTATGGATTTATCAGATAAAGATTTTGATTTTGGTGATGTAGAAGAGAAAAAAGTTCCACTAGCTGTAAAAATTTTATTAATTATAATTTTAATTGCCTTGATTGCTGTAGGGGCCTACTTTATTTATAAAAACTTTTAAGATGATGGGATAATATCATCTTTTTATTATATAATAGATTAAAATAGGAGATGATCAAATGAGAAAAAGAATCCCACTTTTATCTATTCTGTTCCTGATCTTTATAATATTAGTTATTTTCATAAAAATGGATAGAATCTTTTTAATTGATCGTATATTCTATAAAAAAATCATTTCCATCAGGACAGATATGATAACAGAATTTTTTAAAATCATTACTAAATTAGGAACTACTAAGATTTGTTTTATAATAGGTATCATATTAGTTATTATATTTCGAAAAAAGATATATTTATGGTTACCTATTACTACTGTGATCATTAAGATTATGAACGTATTCATAAAATTACTAATTAATAGACCACGACCTAATGTTATGAGACTTGTCTATGAAAAAGAGACTAGTTTTCCTAGTGGGCATGCTATGTTATCTATAACTCTTTATGGGCTTTTAATTTATTTTATTTATAGTAAGATTTCAAAAAATAGTGTAAAATGGATATTAATTACAGGATTAAGTAGTATCATACTATTGATTGGTATTAGTAGGATTTATCTAGGAGTTCATTACGCAACAGATATTATAGGTGGTTATTTATTAGGTATGATATATTTAGTCATTATAACAAACTACATGAAGGGATGATAACATGTATAAATTAATAGTGAGCGATTTTGATGGTACATTAATAGATAGAGAAGGGAGAATTCCCCTTTCGACAGTTTTATTACTCGATGATTTAAGAAGAAAAAATATAAAAGTAGCTATAGCAACAGGAAGGTGTCTAAAATCTGTTTTAGACTATAACAAAGATTTTACTATTTGTGATTATTTAATTACCTCAAACGGAGCATATATTTACGATGTAGTAAGAAAAAAGGTGATTTTTAAGAAAAATATAGGAATAAGAGCAGTAAAAAAAATAATAAAGGCCTTTTCTTCTCAGGCAACTATTTATTTAACAAATCACAATACTTGGAATCTTATTAGCAAGAAAGGGGCATATTCTAAAGAATTTGATGTCGTAAAGATTCTAGATCAAGAGAAATTCTTGGAAGAAAATAAAACCAATATTTATAAAATAGAATTATATTTTGAGACTTTATCTTTAGCTAAATCTTGTTTAAAGCAAATACAGAAATGGAATTTAAGTATTCATGCCAATCTTCAAAAAAATGAGGAAAAGTATTTAATAGAGATTACTAATCAAGAAATTTCAAAACTAAAAGGAGTAGAAAAAATATTATCAAAATCTAAATGGAATTTAGACGATGTAATTTTTTTTGGGGATGGCTATAACGATATAGAACTTATGAAAAATGCGGGACTAGGAGTAGCCGTTTCCAATGCAATTGAAGAGATAAAAAAAGCAGCAGACGATACCACCCTAGATAGTAATCAAAAAGGAGTAGAGAAATATTTAAGGAGTATATTTAAATAGGAGGTATTAGAATATAATGATTTATATTAAAAAAAGTGGAGCTTTAGAATATAGTGGAGATGGTTATTCTGGAATGGATTATAATACAGAAGATCAGGATATTAATTTTGCAGTGATTAACTTAAATGGTAGGAGTCCTAAAACTGGTTACCAGGTAAATACGAATTGTAAAGCTCTTTATTATATTTTAAGGGGAAGTGGGGTTTTATATAATAAAAAGAATGTTCAAGAAATTAAATTTAGTCAAGGAGATGTCATAGTAATTGATAAAGAGGAGTGTTATGCGTTTGAAGGAGACTTTGAAGCAGCTGTATCAAACACTCCAGCCTGGACTATAGAACAACATAAATATGTTAACTAATATTTTATCTGAAATATATTTTCATCTCTTTTTTTTTATGGTATATTATAAATAGAGATTGCAGTAAGGATGTGAAATTATGAATTTGAAATTTGTAGTAAATGATTATGTCTTAATTTGGAATTTATTATTTCAGGCATCTATAACAGAAAGTATTCATAAATTAAAACAAAAAATATGGATTAATTATAAAGAAGAGTATAATAAGACCTTTAAAGATAATAGTCTAATATTAAAAGACCCAAAAAACTTTATTCCGAATGATGACACAATTTACAATATTGTATTAGAAAGCAAAGATTATGAAAAAATAAAAAAACAGACTGAAAAGTTTAGAGTTAAATTATTACAAAAATGGGATGAAAATAAAAAAGTTGCCGTAAAAGAGTTAAAAGATATCCTAAGATTTGATATTAGACTATACCATATTTTAGTGGTATCTGATCAATTAGATACTATGGACACATCTATTGTAAAGGGAAGTAGAGTAAATACGATTGTTTGGGGGAAAAAGATAGAAGATAATAATCCAACAAGCAATATTATAAATTTAGTTTATCAAATTGTAATGAAAGAATTAAAAGAGTATCAGAAAGAATATCAAGATATTGTGAAAGCAATCGTAGAATTAGCTATTTTAAATGAATTTGCGACTAGAATTACAGGGCTTACGCATTATCTAACGGGAGATAGTACATTAAAATATTTGAAAAGACAAATTTATCCCTATTGGTTAATGTATTTGGGAGTAGAAAAAGAAAAGATGATGGACTATATGATGAGAGATAAAATCGGTTTTGATATTGCCAATTATACTTACGAAAGACAACTAAAAAAAATAGACTTATATGCCTTTATAGATTTTTGTATTAGAAATCAAAAGCACATTGTAAAAATTGATGAATTAGAAATAATATAAGTTTCAACGGAAACTTATTTTTATGGGGGATAGAGAATATGAATGATAAGATGCATCTATTATTAGATAAAATTGGTTTTTCTAAAGAGAATTATGACGCTTTTCAAAATTCGAAATTAAGTAAAATAGTACTTACTAAGAAAACAAACTCTTGTATGGTTATCATTGATAGCGAAGAGTATTTGCCCATAGAAGTCGTACAGGAATTAGAAAATAAAATTTTTAATTTAGATTCTAAGGTTGAACACTTTCAAGTGATTTATCATGTGCAAGAACAAGATTATTCAAAGTTATTAACATATTATCCATATTTGTTAGATATCCTAGGAAATGAATTAATAATAAAAGAAATATATCAAGAGTGCCTACAACTAGAAGATAATCAATTGATTTTAATAGTATCCAATCAGATAGAGAAAGATAAAATTACTAGTTGTTTAGAGAAAATTCAAGATTTCTATAAAAGATTTGGGTATGAGGAAGAAATTAAGGTTATTATAAGAAAGGATGATTCTGTTTTATCAGAAATACAAGAAACTTTAAAACAGGGGATTAAAATAGAAGAAAAAAATGTATCTCAAAAGGAAGAGGTATCTAAAAGTAAAAAGTATGAAAAAGATCCTAATAGTATTTTAGGAAGAAAAATTAAAGACATGCCAATTAAAATTAGAACCCTAATTGGTGAAGATAATAATATTGTAGTAGAGGCCTATATTTTTGGAGTAGATTATTTTGAATCTTCAAAAACAGACTTTAAGATTATTACTTTAAAAATTACGGATTATTCAGATAGTATTTATTGTAAAGTTTTTGTAAGAGATGAAGACGAATATCATCGACTTCAAAAAGAATTGAAACCGGGTACTTGGATTAAAATAAGGGGCTATACAAAAAATGATGCTTTTGCAAGAGAACTCGTTTTAAATGCTAGAGATATTATGAGAGTGCAACATCAAGAAGAAGAGTTAGTAGATACAAGTGAAGAAAAAAGAATTGAACTTCATGCACATACCAAGATGAGCCAAATGGATGGAGTAGTTGATGAAGAAAAATTAATTAATCAGGCAATTAAATGGGGTCATCGAGCAATTGCTATAACAGATCACAATGGAGTTCAGGCCTTTCCTCATGTCTTTAATTTTATTACTTCTTATAATAAGAAGTTAAAAGAAGGTGAAGAGCCGTTTAAAGTGATTTATGGTACAGAGCTAACCTTAATCGATGATACAGTAAATATTGTACTAAGGCCAAATGATAAAAACATGTTAGAACAAACCTATGTGGTATTTGATTTTGAAACAACAGGGTTTAATGCAGGAGGAACTGATTCTATTATTGAAATTGGTGCCGTTAAAATATGTAATGGTGTTATTTTGGAAAAGTATGATGAACTAATCAATCCAGGTAGAAAATTGCCCCAAAAGATTATAGATATTACTAATATTACAGATGAGATGTTGCAAGATAAAGATACAGAGGAAAATGCAATTAAAAGGTTTATCGAATGGTTTAAAGACTTACCAATGGTTGCCCATAATGCAAAGTTTGATGTTTCCTTTTTAGAAATGGCATATAAAAAATATAATTTAGGAACATTTAAAAATCCTGTGATTGATACATTAGAACTATCAAGAACCTTAGACAACAATTATGCTAGACACTCTTTATCAGCACTCGTTAAACGATATCAAGTTCCATGGGATGAGGAAGCACATCATAGAGGAGATTATGACGCAGAAGGAACCGCTTTAGTTTTTCATAAAATGTTAGAAAAATTAGATAATCGCCATATTGAAAATATGAATCAATTAGATTTATTAGTTTCTAAAGAAGAGATTCATAAATATGGAAGGAGTTACCATGTCAACATTCTAGTAAAAAATAAGAAGGGACTAAAGAACTTATTTCAGCTAATATCTCTATCTAATACTACATATTTATATAAGACACCAAGAATATTACGTAGTGAAATTGAAAAATACAGAGAAGGCCTTTTCATTGGAAGTGGTTGTTATGAAAGTGAAATTTTTAAAGAAGCGAGAAGTAAAAGCGAAGATGAACTTTCCAATTTAATTAGATTTTATGACTATGTGGAAGTTCAACCATTAGAATGTTATAACCATTTAATTCAAAGTGGTGATTTTGCAAATGAGGCAGAGCTGGCAGCCAACATTAAAAAGATCATTGAAGTAACTAAAGATGCTGGGAAATATATAGTAGCAACAGGAGATGTTCATCACCTAAAAAGAGAAGATAGGATTTATAGAGAAATTATTGTCAATCAAAAAGTTCCAGGAGGAGGAAGACACCCGCTAGCACGTAACAATATTAAAGAGATTCCGTCTAATCATTTTAGATCTACAGATGAAATGCTTTCTGATTTCTCTTTTTTAGAAGATCAGGAGTTGACTCATGAGATTGTAATAGACAATCCTAAAAAGATTGCCGATTTAGTAGAAATTGTAGAAGTAATCATTGATACAGGAGGAATTCCATTTTCTCCACGTGTTAAAAGTGATGATGGAAAATCCTACTTAGATTGTCCAAGGGTAGTAACAGACTTAGTTTATACAAAAGCAAAAGACTGGTACGGTGAGATTCTGCCTCATGATATTGAGAGGCGTATTGCAACTGAGTTATATGGAGATATTGTTTTAAAAACCATTCAGGAACAATTAGAAAAAGAAAATATCAAAGAAGAAGAGATGGAAAAAGAATCATTCAAAAGACTACACCAAGTAATTACAGAAGGATTTACACAGGTAAAAGCTCTAATCAGAAACCACTTAAAGGAAACAAAAGAGGAATCTGTAGATGATGATTTTTTAGAAAAAGAGGTAGGAAAAGTGCTAGGAGGAATTATTGGTGGAGGATTTGATCCTATTTATTTGATTTCTCAAAGACTAGTAAAACACTCTAATGATGAAGGCTATTTGGTAGGATCCCGAGGTTCCGTTGGATCTAGTTTCGTTGCTACGATGATGGGAATTACAGAGGTGAATCCGCTACCTGCTCACTATAGATGTGAAAAATGTAAATTAAGTATTTTTGAGGATGAGAATGGAAATCCATTAGGGTCCAATTACTCATCAGGATTTGATCTTCCAGATAAGACTTGTCCAAATTGTGATATTCCAATGATTAAAGATGGACAAGATATGCCTTTTGCCACTTTCTTAGGATTTAATGCTGATAAGGTACCAGATATTGACTTGAATTTCTCAGACCTAAATCAAGCCAGTGCCCATGCTTATACCAAAGTTTTATTTGGGGAAGATAATGTATACAGGGCAGGAACCATTGGAACAGTAGCGGATAAAACAGCCTTCGGATTTGTTAAGGGATATTGTGAAGATAAAGGAATCGAAGAGATGAGAACGGCAGAAGTGGAACGTCTTGCTATAGGTTGTACTGGTGTTAAAAGAACAACAGGTCAGCACCCTGGAGGAATTGTTGTTATACCAGATTATATGAAAGTCTATGATTTTACACCATTTCAGTATCCAGCAGACGATATCAATGCTGAGTGGAGAACCACTCACTTTGACTATCATGCGATTGATGAATGTGTACTAAAGCTAGATATTTTAGGACACTCTGATCCTACGCAACTAAGATTAATCCAATTACAATCTGGCACAGACATTATGAAAGTTCCGTTAGATGATAAAGAGACGATGAGTATTTTTACATCAACGAAAGCACTAGGAGTTACCACTGATCAAATCCTATGCAATACAGGAACTCTAGGGATTCCAGAGTTCGGAACTCCCTTTACCATTAAATTAGTAGAGGATACACGTCCTACCACTTTTGCAGAGCTTGTAAAAATATCAGGACTTTCTCATGGAACCGATGTATGGCTTGGTAATGCCCAAGAACTAATTAAAAACAACATCGTTCCATTTAAAGAGACTATTGGTTGTCGTGATGATATTATGGTTTATTTAATGTATCATGGAGTTGTCCCAATTAAAGCATTTAAAATTATGGAATTTGTTCGTAAAGGTCGTGCATCCAAAGATCCAGAAACTTGGAAAGAACATGTAAAAACGATGCAGGATGCAGATATTCCAGAGTGGTTTATCAACTCTTGTCAAAAAATTAAATATATGTTTCCCAAAGCTCATGCTGCAGCCTATGTCATTAGTGCCTTTCGAATTGCTTGGTATAAAGTACACATGCCAGTTTATTTTTACTCATCATGGTATACATCAAAAGCAACTGATGTAGATGTTGAGGCAATGATAGAAGGTTATGATAAAATCAAACAAAGAATTTTAGATATTCAAGCAAAAGGGTATGAAGCAACCAATAAAGAAAATGGACAAGCTGAAAGTTTGAAAGTAGCCTTAGAAGCAACTGCACGAGGAATTAAGTTTTTAAATGTAGATTTATATAAGAGTGAAGCAACCACTTGGGTAGCAGTTAATGAAAAGGAAATTTATCCGCCATTTAATTCTATTGATGGATTAGGGGATACTGTTGCCCAAAATTTAGTAAGGGAAAGAGAAAAGAAACCATTCTTAAGTATGGAAGATGTCCAAGCACGTGGAAAGGTTTCCAAAACTTTAATGGATAAAATGGTAGAAATGAAAATTCTAGATGATTTACCAGAATCGAATCAATTATCATTATTTTAATAAGAGGGAGTAAAAAAATATGGAGTATAGAAGTAAAGATAGAAAAGTAGAATTTACAACCATTTTAGAAAGTGGAGAGGGAGCGACTATTTTTAGGCATTTTAAAAATAAAGATTATCAAATTATAACCATTGCTAACCATTCAGAAACAAGGGAAGAATTAGTTGTTTATAGGGAAGTAGGAAATAAAGACCATTGTTGTGCAGTACCTATTGATATGTTCTTTTCTAAAGTAGATCATGAAAAGTATAAAGAAGTAAAACAAGAATATCGTTTTGGGAAGCTAGATTAGTTTTGCTTGAAAAATTCTATGATTTGACTTATAATATAGTTACACAAATATTCATTAAATAAAATACGAACATTGAGGAGGAAAAAAGTAAAAATGGTAAAGAAAAATGGAAAGGGTTTAGTAATTGCATTAATAGTATCATTAATTGTAATAATTGGTTTAATTGGATTTATTTGTTATGATAAAGAAATCATTTTTAGTAGTACTACTAAAAATGAAAAAAAGCAAGAGGCTAGTAGTAAAGAACAAAAAGGAGAAATTTCAAAAGAAAGTAATTTTAATTCCGATGATTTGATTATTAGAAGTGAAAAATGTATAAATTGTGAGAATAGTAATAACTATTACTTAGTATCATCTTATAATCATATTAATGAAGTGGAAGCATACTTTGATTCAAGTGATAATAAAAAGGGAGTAGTATCAATAGATATAAATGAATATAATAAAAAGGCAGTTTCAAATTATAGTTTATCTAATACAACTTTAGAATACAAATTTAAAAAAGAAATAAGAAATGTTATTGTATCTCATATAGGGCAAGAGGAATTAGCCCCACTTGTTGTATTTTTGATGAATGATGGCACATTAAATTATATTGATATATATAAAGGATTAGAAAATAACAATCTATCTAGTTATAAAGAAATAAAAAATATA
>CAJUJA010000031.1:0-2673 GCA_910586635.1 uncultured Bacilli bacterium
ATTATCTTGCTATGTATGATAAACCGTTGTTCAATGAAGATTTTCAGGCTTGGGCTCACGGACCTGCAAATCCAAAAATTTACGATAATTATAAGAAATTTGGATATAATTCTATAGGTTATCCAAGTGGCAAAGTAAAAGATGTAAAAAAAGAAGTTTTAGATTTTTTATATTCTATTTGGGAAACTTTTGGCATTTACGATGGAAAATTTTTAGAGGAAATGACTCATAGTGAACAGCCTTGGATCGACGCAAGAAAAAAAGCAAATTGTCAACAAGGGGACAGTTGTACAGAAATTATAACAAAAGAGTCAATGAAAGATTTTTTTCAAGTTAAATTAGCATGAATACATTACCAATAGAAAAACCAGTAAATAATTACAAATTAAAAAAGGCAATTACTGACGACGATAAACAATGTAGATTACGTTTTATAGACTGTCATAAAAAATACCCATTAGAAAATTTAACAAAAAAAGAACTTAAAGCATTTATTAATTTTGCTAAAAAGATTGAACAGCTTACTTGGAGAAGTATAAAATTTGAAGATAAAAGTTTAAATTATGAAACGTTAAATTCTTTTAACTTACCAACGAATTCAAATGGCTATATTAATGCTGAGTCAATGAGGGTTACTGAAAAATTTAGAATTATCGGGTATAGAGATAACGAATATTTTTATATTGTTTGGTTCGATAGTAATCATAAAACATGTTAATAAAACTATTATAATTTCAGTTTCAGTCTTTTAGACTATTGACATCAAATATAATTCGAGTTATATTAATGTTGTCATATTTTTATGACACTATTGACACTGCGTAAGCAGAGAAAGAACGAGTCTAATATCAGCTCGTTCTTTTTGTTAAATAGATTTGTTTTGTACTGTAAAAACATCTAATGCATATTTTAAAGTACTTTCAATATATTTTTCATCTTTTTGTAATTCTTTTTTAGGTTCAAAAGGCTTTTCATCAGTGATAAAGTCATAGTTTGTAAATACAATATAGCCATAGATTTCTTTATAAACAAGAATACAAGGCCAATCTTCTCCAAATTCTGCAATATCTTTTTGTAATTCGTCTATTAAATCTTCGCTATCATACGATAACCTTATATTTTCTTCATCCTCAAAAAAACTTTCTATTTTATCCCATGTATCAACCGATCCCATTCTTCTTCCTTGCTCGATATTTTCAATCGCATATCTTGAAAGATCAATAGAGTCAGCAAGTTGCTGTTGAGTGATTCCTTTTTCTTTTCTCTTATTTATTAGCCATTCTTTAGTTCTCATAATATTTTATTCCTTTCAGCAAAAATTATCTTATAGTTTCTGTTGATAAATTATTAGCTTTTAAAAATTGTATAAAATCATAGCCAACCGCTGAATATTCGTATTTTCCTTTTTTTATCGGTCTTTTTCTAACACTGATATGAATATCAGTATTCTCTATATACATGCATTCATAATTATCTTTTAAGCTTTCTAAATCATTATTTAAAATAACTTCTTTTTTTATATATTTTCTACTATCTTTTGAGTTTTGATATTTTAGAAATTCGTTTAATACAAACTTAGTATTTTTTATATTAGTTTTATTATTTTCTACTCCTATCAAATTATTGTAAGCCTTAACTTCTTCTAAATTTAATTTTTTCATTTTTTAATCTCCTCTTTCTTTTCTTGATTACAAACTAAGTATAACATAAGTCAGTCAGACAGTCAATAGTTTTTTTGAAAAAAAAGTTATAAATTTAACTTTTTATTGAAGAAAGAGGTCAAATTTTAAAAAATCCTCTAGACAAAAATTAAAAATTCATTATAAAAAGGACTCTAAAATCATAAAACAGTGATTTGATGAGTCTCTTTTTTTATGCAATAATGTAGCCCGAAAGGAGAGATTAGATGCTAATATTAAATGAAGAGCAAACAAAACAGTTCAATAAACTTGTTGAATTAAATGTTGATAAAGTATTCATTAGCAAGAATAAAAAATATTATTATGCAACTTTGCTAACAGTAGATCAAGAAGTTAAAATCAGAATAAGTAATGAGTTAGCTAGTAAATTTATATAATTATATATTCTGTTATTATATGAAAATTAGAATAAAATATACGAAAAAAGTGATAAAATATCAAAAAAACGCACAAAATGTCGAAAAAAGTGTAAAAAAATGTATAAAAAAACTTGCATATTTTACAAAATGTGTTATATAATATTGGTGACAGGTAATGCTGTTACTGCTTGTTTGGACGGTAGTAATCCGCGCTAGCGGACGTTAATATCTAGCATTGACGCAGGCTGTCGTCATATACAGTCCAGTTCAATACAATGAAAGAAAAGTCCTCATTATGGGGACTTTTTTAGTTAGGAGACAATACCTTTATGCATTATGAGTTGATGAAATTAAAAAGCAGTATGAATATGACTATGTATTCGTTAAAAGATTTAGCATTATACTTTGAGAAATTTGATGGATATATATGTGAGATAATAACCAACGTAGGCAAATTAAGGTTCAAATTTGAAACTTCATCTTTGCCACATATGATAGGATTGCAATACGCTTTTGAAAATAGAAAAGATAAGCGTTCATATATGGGAAAAAGTGGTTTTAACAAGTTAAAAAATGGTGAAATAACAGATCGGAAGAGCACACGTCTGAACTCC
>CAJUJA010000031.1:2683-14990 GCA_910586635.1 uncultured Bacilli bacterium
CTCTTTCCCTACACGACGCTCTTCCGATCTAAAATGGTGAAATAACATACGAGTTAGTAAAGTCAAATATTAAACGTAATAATAGATTGAAAATTTCATGGAGAAATATAGATGAAAGAATTAGATATCTCCCTATGTTTTTAAATAATATAGAAAATAAAACTAAATTAAAAACGGCAATACAAGTCAGTCATGTTTCAGAAAGATATACAAAAATGAAAGGGAATTATTTTTTATATAGACAGTTACATGATGGTTCAACTCCTATGCTTTCATTAAAAAAAGTTCATGGTGGGGGACTATTTATTGAAACTTTTGTTGTTGATGATGATGAATCAATTATAAAAAACTTAAAAGATGTTAAGATTAAAAATATAAGATTGATAGATCCATTAAAAAATACACAGCCAATTATAGAAAAAGAAAAGACAATGAAATAATAAGGATAGCATTATGAAGATTTTATCGAGGAATATATAAGTCTATCCATGAGAGTTAGAGGCTCTCTTTTTTTAGTTTAAGTTTGTCTGAATTCTTCTGACAGATTTAAAAAAACAGCATTTAGTTGTGTGAGTTATGTGTTAGTTATGTGTGAGATACGCAGCAGTATATTTATGAATTTTAAAAAGATTAAAAAAGAAATCATTTTATTGATTTCTTTTATTTTCAATGGAGCGGATGAGGGAAATCGAATCCCCGTCACAGCCTTGGCAAGGCCGTATTCTAACCACTAAACTACATCCGCATATAAAAAATGGAGGGCCTAGTCGGATTTGAACCAACGATCAGGGAGTTGCAGTCCCACGCCTTACCACTTGGCTATAGACCCATTCCAAGTAAAATTATAACAAAATAAAAATATTTTAGCAATACTTTTATTCTATTATATGCAAAAGAAGTGGGGATGCTAAAAATGTTGATTGTCTTATTTTAAGATGAAACAGATACCATGGAGGAATTTTCTAATATCTCATTTTCAATAATCCAATTGATATCTTCTATGGATTTATTAATATTAAATCTTCCATTTCCAACTGGATAATATACAGAATAGAATTTATAGGGAGTATTCTCTATATCCTTTATAAAACATCTTTTTCTAACTTGTGAAACAGATATTTTTTGATTTAAGACAATAGAACTTACTTGATTGCCAAATAAAATCACGATTTTTGGTTTAATAATAGAAATTTCCTTTTCCAATAGGGCTAAATATTTTAGATAAACAGAATCGGGAAGGGGACGGGCATCCACTTGAGTACACTTTCCAAGATTGGTAATAAAATATTTATGTTTCTCAACATTATTATAAACATTACTTGCAAACTCCTCTGTCCATTCACTTCCCTTAATATTCTTAATTTGTTTATAAATATCCTCATCAAGTAAATTTAATACGAAAAATAAATCCCATATGTTCTTAGTCCCTAGCCAGGGTGCCTTTATTCCATCCCAACTTTTAGAAGCAGCAACATTTTTACCTGTAGGATTCATAAAAACAAAACAAATATCAGGATTTTCACAGCATCCTCCATGATAAATAGAATTTAGCGATGGATCTCCATACTTTTGTTGAAGCGTATCATATTCCTTGGTTAATTGTGATAACTGCATAAAATACCTCCAAATATTAATGTTCAATAAAATTATATCATATTTATTAGTGAACTAATAAAACTAATCGACTCTAATTTCTAATTTATTTTTAAATTTAATAATATTTTTATTGGAGAATACTACATTATGTTCATTAATTAGAATATAGTTTTTTATTTTTTTGAAGTGTAATTCTTCCATTAAACTTTTTAATGACTTTCTAACACGAAATTCATCATTTATAGTTTTGACTACGCAATACTTACTTCCTTTTTCCTTTAGAATATAACAAATATCGTTAATTAAAATCTTACAGCTTTTATTAATTGTTAATAATTTTTTGCGTTCAAAAATGTGAATAGCTTCTAATAAGGAATTTTCTAAATTTTCTTCGAAATCCAAAAACTTTGATATATAAGTAAATATAGCCAGCCTTCTGGAAATGAGATCTTCTTTTTGATTATGCACAGAGCTGATAATAATAATGCTATCCCAATCATATGATTTTTTTCTAATTTCATTAATAATATCATATCCTGATACTGATCCTAGTTCTAAGTCAATAATATATATTTTAATATCTCTATCATAAATAATTTTCCTTAAATTATGGTTATACTCAGTAAATGATCTTATATCGTAATCATAATTATGATTAATTAAAGTTTTACTAATGTTTTTACATAATATTTTATTAAAAGTATGATTATCTTCTATTACTATTATTTTCATAAGGTCATAACTCCCTAGTCTTAAGTTTCTCTAACATTATAACAAAAGAAAGTAAAAAAGAGGATAAATGACCCTAAATGTATATTTTTTGTCCTTAGGAATCATTAAAAGACTATTTTTTTCATTTTATAGTCATAAAAACGAAAATTTTGGAATTTTATGGTAATTTATATTTGAGGTGATGGAAGTGTTATGGAATTTTTTGATATTTTATATATTATCATTTCTAATGATGAAAAAAGCAAAGATAATATAATAAAATAAACTACAAGAGGTTCAATAGAATAAATAGAAGTAAGTGTCTGTTTGGTACTTACTTTTTAGTGTTTAAAAAAAGACCATTATTGTGTTATGATAATAAAAGGAGGAAGATGTAAATGAAGAAAAAGTTAAGCTTAAGTATCTTAGGTTTATTAGTTATTATATGTTGTGGATGTAGTAAGGAAACAGTAGAAAGGAAAGAAAAACTTCTAGGAATTGATTTTAATCAGGAAAATAATACTATATTACTAGAAAAATATGAAACTAATAACCCAGTAGTTGCTATGAAAATAGAAAACTATGGAGCAATTGTAATAGAATTATATCCAGAAAAAGCTGAAAATACAGTGAATAATTTTATTTCATTAGTAAAAAATGGTTTCTATGATAAGAATACTTTTCATAGACTGGTACCAGGTTTTGTGTTACAAGGCGGAGATCCAAAAGGAACTGGTGTAGGGGGACCTGGCTATTCTATTAAGGGGGAATTTTCTAATAATGGATATGAAAAAAATAATTTAACCCATGATAAAAGAATTGTTTCAATGGCACGCAGTCAAGATAATGATTCAGCTGGAAGCCAATTCTTTATTATGTTAGAAAAGTCTGACTATTTAGATGGAGATTATGCAGCCTTTGGTAAAGTAATCGATGGTTGGGATGTGATAGAGGAAATTGAATCTAGTGAACAAGTAGAAGATACTTCAACTGGAAAGTTACAAACAAATTTAGTTATAAAAAAGGCAGTAGTAGATACTAAGGGAAAAGAATACCCTGAGGTAGAAAAAATAGAAGTTAAATAGAAAGTTCTCTTTTCAAATTAAAAAAAATATGTTATAATATACCAATCAGAAGGGGATGTAGGTATGGAAGTGATTAGCCTGTCGCAAAAACAATTGGATAGTCTTACAAGACTATCCTTACCTCATGAGGTAACAAACACAGAAGGTGAAATATATATACTAGACCATGGTAGAAACAAGTATAGTAATGATAATTTACTATTAAAAAAACTATATATTACTTGTGGTTCATCTATGGCCAATAAATTATATAATGTTAGCTTATTAGGTGATAATAAGGATGAAATAGGAGTTGACGAATTAGTTATTCCAAAACATTTAGTAGCAATAAAAAGACAAATTAGTGCTTTTACAATTCCAAATATTGAAGGAGTAAATTTAGGAACACTATTGCATAATCCTAAAATACCAAATCAGGAAAAAATAGAATATTTATATAAAATAGGAAAACTTTTAAAAAGAACTAAAAAATTAAAAATACAAAATTTACCCTTTCACTTTGGAGATCTACACGAATATAATTTTTTATTAGGAAAGGATGGAAAAACTTATGCAGTAGATTTAGATAGTTGTTATTTAAACACATCTAATCCTCAGCCATCTTATTATTTGACTGTTAATAAAAACTTATCCTGTTTTCCTACTAAATATAAGGCTAACACAGATGGAATAATTTATCCAAATTATAATACAGATTTATTATGTTATAATATGATTATATTAAATACGATTGGTAGAGATAAAATTTCTAGTTTTGATATGTCCACTTATTATGAATATACAAATTACTTAAAATCATTAGGATTTGGAAAAGATATTATTCACTGTTTTCATAATATTTATTCATCGGCTAAGAATGTTAATCCGTGTGAATATCTAGATCAAATTCCAGAGGACAAAATAGGAGAGGCAGGGGCAAAAATTTTTAAGTTAAAAAAAGAAAAAGGATTAATATAACTTGTAAAATAAAAAAAAGTAGTATATAATGTAGCTAGATGTGAAGAACCTGAGGAGTACATAGGAATATTTGATAGAGAGGTTATGTTCGGTGAAAATAGCCAGTAGAACTATGGAAGGTAGCAGGGGAGCATAATTATTGAAATTATAGTAAATAATTCCGGATAATTCCGTTAAAAATATTAAGATTACTTTAGTAATAAATTAAGGTGGTACCACGAACTATTCGTCCTTATTGGATAGAATAGTTTTTATTTTAAATGAGTTAAAAGAAACAATTAATAAAGGAGAGAACATGTTAGAAAAAAAGTATAATCATATAGAAGTAGAAAAGAATAAATATGAAATTTGGAAGAAAGAGGGATATTTTAAGTCAGGAAATTTAGAAAAAAAACCATTTTGTATTGTCATACCTCCTCCTAATGTAACAGGGAAACTTCATCTGGGACATGCCTGGGATGTTACGATACAGGATATAATTATTCGTTATAAAAGAATGCAAGGATATGATTGTCTGTGGCTTCCAGGAATGGATCACGCAGGAATTGCTACACAAGCAAAAGTAGATAAAAGACTGAGGGATGAAGGAATTGATCCTCGCAGTATGGATCGTGGAGATTGGCTTAAAAGAGCTTGGGAATGGAAAGATGAGTATGCTAAAACCATTCACTCTCAATGGGCTAAGATGGGAATTAGTGTGGACTATTCTAAAGAAAGATTTACCTTTGATCAAGGTCTAAATGATGCGGTGAACAAAGTTTTTATAGATCTATATCAAAAAGGACTTATTTATAGAGGAGAACGTATTATTAACTGGGATCCTATTCAGATGACAGCACTTTCTAATGAAGAGGTAATTTATAAGGAGGATAAAGGAGCCTTTTATCATTTAAAATACTTTATTGAAGGTAGTAGTAAGTATTTAGAAGTTGCAACTACTCGCCCAGAAACTTTATTTGGAGATACTGCGGTTGCAGTAAATCCTAAAGATGAAAGATATCAAGATCTTATAGGAAAAAATGTTATTCTACCAATTGTTGGAAAAAAAATTCCAGTTATAGGAGATTTGCATGCAGATCCAGAGTTTGGAACAGGAGTTGTTAAAATTACCCCTGCTCATGATCCTAATGATTTTGAGGTTGGATTAAGACATAATTTACCTAGAGTTGTTGTGATTTCTAAAGATGCAACAATGAATGAAAATGCAGGAAAGTATCGAGGTCTTAGTAGAGAAGAGTGTCGGGAAAAATTAGTAGAAGATTTAAAAGAGGAAGGATTACTCATTAAAATAGAAGAAATGACACATAGTGTAGGACATAGTGAGAGAAGTGATGCAGTGGTAGAACCTTATCTATCTAAACAGTGGTTTGTTAAGATGAGACCCCTTGCAGATCAAGTTTTAGAAAATCAAAAAAAGAAAGATCAAAAGGTAAACTTCATTCCTCCAAGATATGAAAAAATTATGAATCACTGGATGGAGATTACTTATGATTGGTGTATTTCTAGACAACTTTGGTGGGGACACCGTATTCCTGCTTGGTATAAGGGTGAAGAAGTAAAAGTACAAGTAAACTCTCCGGGAGAAGGTTGGATACAAGATGAAGATGTTTTAGATACTTGGTTTTCTAGTGCACTATGGCCATTTTCCTCCCTAGGTTGGCCAAATGATACAAGTTTAGTAGAAAGGTATTATCCAACTGATGTGTTAGTAACTGGATATGATATCATACCATTTTGGGTAAATCGAATGACATTCCAAGGATTAGAATTTATGAAGAAACGTCCCTTTAAAGATTGTATTATTCATGGCTTGATTCGTGATAAAAAGGGAAGAAAAATGTCTAAATCACTTGGTAATGGAGTGGATCCTATGGATGTCATTGATGAGTATGGATGTGATGCTTTAAGATATTTTTTAACGACAAATTCGTCCCCTGGATCTGATTTACGATATGATGAGGAAAAAGTAAAGTCTAGTTGGAATTTCATTAATAAATTATGGAATGCCTCACGTTTTGTCTTAATGAATATAGGAGAATTAACAGATGCTGAAATAAAAAAAGAAGAATTAACTTTAATGGATCAATGGATTTTAACTAAGAAAACTTTATTAGTAGAACATACTATAAAAAATATGGACAAGTACGATTTTCATCATGTTGGGTCTGAATTATATAAATTTATCTGGGAGGATTTTTGTGATTGGTATATTGAACTTTCAAAATCGAATATGAATCTAAATACCAAAAAGGTATTACTTCATATTTTAACTGATATTTTAAAACTTCTTCATCCCTTTATGCCTTATGTTACAGAAGAAATTTATAGCCAATTGCCTGTAAAAGAGACAGAATCTATTATGATGAGTGAATATCCAAAATATAATCCGAATCATCTTTTTTTAGAAGAGTCAGAGAACCTATCTGAGATAATAGAAGATATTGTAGCAATTCGTAATATGAAAGCTACTCATAAAATAGATAAAACTGCAAAAATAAAGATGAATACGAAAGATGTATATAAAGAAATTTATTTATCACAATTAAAAATTCATGAAGAGGATTTTTGTTTAGAAAAAGAGATGGCTCAAGCTAATTATAAATCAAAATATATTGATATCACTTATTTTTATTATAAGAAAGAAGATAATGAGGAAAAAAGATTAGAAGAAATAAAAAAATTAGAACAATCCATAGAAAGAAGAAAAAAACTTTTAAGTAATGAAAACTATGTTAAAAAAGCACCAAAAAATGTAGTAGAAATGGATAGGAAAAAACTAGAGGAAGAAGAGGGAAAATTAAACTTGTTAAAAAATAATATGTAATTATACATGTTATTTTTTTTCGACAAATTATTACATTGTAATTTGTTAGGATAGACTTGGTGATAATCATGAAAAGAATTTTTATACTAATTATAATAGCTGTTGTCTTAGGTGGAATTAGTGGGAAAATACTATTTTCTAAATATGAAAATCTAGATAATTATGTTTTTAGTAATGATAAAAAAGTTTATTTTTTAGAAGAAGGTGTTTATTCTACAAAAAGGTCTTTAGAAAATAACACCAAGGATATCAATCCTAAATTAGTAGTGAGAGATGATGATAAATATTATGTTTATGTAGGAATTACAAAGAATCAGGAAAATGCAAAAAAAATAAAAAAGATGTATACAGACAAAGGGTATTCTATCTATGAAAAGGAAAAAAATATAACAGATACAGAATTTTTAAACAATATAGAACAATTTGACGTATTAGTAGAAAGTACAAAAAAAGAAAGAGATATCTCTACAATACAAGAAGTTATTTTATCTAATTATGAGGAAATGATTATTAATAAGGGATAAAATATAATTTATTTTCAATAATATATTGAGGTGAATTATGAATTATAAAATGAAGGAGATTCCAAAAGAGGAGAGACCAAGAGAAAGGTTAATAAAGGAAGGGGTAGATAAGCTAAGTAATGAAGAGTTGATATCTATTATTTTAAAAACGGGTACTAAGGATAAAAATGTAAAGGATATTTCTATAGAAATTTTACAGATGATCCAAAATATTACAGGATTAAAAAATATGACAATTCCAAAATTAAAAAAAATAAAAGGTGTAGGAGAAGTAAAAGCTATCGAATTAATAGCGACCATCGAGTTAGGAAAAAGAATATTTTTAACAAAGTCAGGAAAAGATAATACTAGAATGTGCAATCCGAAAGAAATATGGGATATGACAAAGTACCTGTTTTATGGAAAAAAGCAAGAATGTTTTTATTGTCTTTATTTAAATAATAAACAAGAGTTAATTGAAAGGAAGTTATTGTTTATGGGTACTATTAACAGAAGTATTGTTCATCCAAGAGAAGTATTTAAAGAGGCTTATTTGGTAAGTGCATCTAATATTATTTGTATGCATAATCATCCATCAGGAGATGTTAGCCCAAGTAAAGAAGACTTATATTTTACTAAGAATTTAGTAGAAATAGGTAAAATGCAGGGAATCCCAATTATAGATCATATTATAGTAAGTGATGATTCCTATTATAGTTTTTACGAAAACAAGGATATTTTTATTCTTTAGTTGTTGTAACAATTTAAATTTTATATTATAATAACTAAGAAATGTCGAGGTGAAAAAGCATGTACAAAAGGAAGAAGAAAAAGCATAAACTATTAATAATTTTTATTAGTTGTATTGCTGTTTTCATATTGCTTTTACTATCATTCACCTTAAATAGAAATTATACATTTATAGAATCTATTGGGAAAGATATTACGATGTTTTTTAACAAAGTAATTATGTATCCTTTTACAGCATTAAATAAGTCTAAAGATGAGGACCTGTCAAAAAGCTATATCATTCAAAAAAATGTAAATACATCTTTAGAAGAAGAAATTCAGGAGTTGAAAAAAGCTTTAGAACTCAAGAAAACTTTAACCGAGTATGATACAGTAACTGCTACGGTATTATCTAGGAATAAAAGTTATTGGTTTAATACTGTTACGATAGACAAGGGGAAAAGTTCGGGAATTAAAAAAGATATGGCAGTAGTTACTAAAAATGGTTTTGTTGGTAAAATCAATAGGGTTAGTTCAAATTCTAGTGAAGTGAAATTAATTACTTCAGATGATATTAATTATAAGGTTTCAGTATCGATATCAACAGAATCTGGGGATACAAATGCTATATTAAATGGGTATGATAGTAAAGAGAAGTTATTAATGGTAAATGGTGTAGATAAAACATTTCATATTAAAGAAGGGGATAAAGTATTAACCAGTGGATTAGGTGGTAGAGAACCTAGAGGAATCTATATTGGTAGTGTAAAAAAAATTAAATCTGATAAATATAACTTAAGTAGGACGATATATTTAGAAACAGGTCAGGATTTTAATGGCGTTCATTATTTGACTGTTTTGAAGGAGAAAACCAAATGATCATTAGTATAATTATAGTGGTAATGTCTCTTTTGTTAGATGGGATCCTAACTAACTTTTTACCATATGGAGTAGGAGATTTATCCCTATTTACACCGCTAACTACTCTAGTCAGTATAGTAATCATTTATCAGTTATTTTATCAGGGACATAACCAAAAACAATATTTGATTATTAGTATAGTTATGGGTTTCTTATATGATTTATTTTATACGAATTTATTATTTTTTAACTCCTTACTATTTTTGTTAATTGCTTATATTACCATATTTTTATATAAACAATTAGGAGAAGGTTATATTAAGATAATCCTTCATGTTATAATGATAATTATTATCTATGAACTTGTAACTTTCCTATGCATCATAATATTTAATTTGGTACCAACTTCTATAGACAGAATACTATATAAGATTAGTCATAGCATCCTTTTGAATTTGATTTATGCAGAATTTATTTACACAATCATAAAACTACTCCCTAAAAAATATAAAAAAGTTAGTATTAATTAGGGAGGAACAGAAATATTCACTTGAAAAATCGAATATTCCTCTTTTTTATTTTATCCAAGTTTCCTATCAATCTGGTGCGTGAGTAAACCACGTTTGGAAATTCGTATTAAGGTTAATTTCTAGCCCTGTTATAACATTTTATATAAAAAATACAACGATTAATTTATTTTTTATGGTGAGTCTCGGCAAATAATGGTTCAATTTCATTTAATACTTCCAACATACTATCTAATTTTGGCTCATCTTGACCTTCTAAAATTATGTTAATTGTATCTGTATTATATCCTTTTTGTTTCAAAATAGTTCTTTGTCCTTCTCTCAAGGAAGGATAAGTATAAGCGGCATCATATTCTTCTTCATTTAGCATTAATTCAGTAAGAATTCTATACCGCGTAGAGTTAAAAATTTGCATATAATAACCATTTGAATTTTTAGGATCAACCTTACAATGATTTCCATCTAAATCAATAAGTTGAATATTTAAATCAGAAGATACCATAATATTTGAACTATTTAAATCGGTTGGGTATCTGCCTAATGATATAAATTCGATTAATAGGGATACTAAATTTCTAATACATATGAACTTATTGCCAATATCATTTACTTTTAGCAGTTGAAGTATTAATATCATCCATTGCACATTCTAAACTGCAATTATACTTTTTTAATTCACTTATTAATATTTCTAAGTCTTTAACACTTCTTGTTAATCTATCAAGTTTATAAGCAACTATTACATTAACTTTACCATCTCTAACACATTCTAGCATCTTTTGAAATTGTGGTCGATGTTCCATATCTTTTCCTGATATTCCAGCATCTTCATAAATACCGTAAATATTATAATCACGATATTTACATAAATCTTTTAACTTCTCTTGTTGTTCAGGTAGAGAATAACCCTCACGGGCTTGATCCTCTGTACTGACACAGCAATAAATTGCTGCATTCTTTTTATTAATTTATTTCCTCCTTTTCAAGAATTTAAGCATTTTATCATATTTTACTACCCATATTTTAAATTACAATAAACTAAATCAGCATAATTTCGATTTTTTTCGTATTCTATTTGTATTTAAAATATATACTTGATAAAACTCTCTAATTCTTTCAATGGAATAGACCTACCTAAATCATTAATGTAGACGCCTTCACATTCATTAAAGAAAAGATAAGTAGTTCTTTTTATTTCAAGAATGTGTGGCTCTATATAGGCAATATTAGTATTTGTTAAACTAATAATACTACCTTGTTCTAGCTTAGCCTTAATGTTATTAAACTTAAGCAAGTTATTAATTTTCTTTTCTAAAGCCTCATCAATTTCTAATTTTTTTTACTATTTGCATAATTAATCAAACTCCTTTCAAAACAAACAAAAAAGATTAACCGAAATTAACCTTTATACTTTGAAAGCCAAATTAGTTCGACTAATTTCCCTATGGTGTGTTTATTGATGGGGTTTTGCACTCACCAGTAAAAAAATAAGTTCATTGATATTTGATATATCTATTATATTGTTTATCTTAATTTAAAGCAACATCATTTTTTGCATAAATTGTAATTTGAATTACTTAATATCAAAACTTTCAGTTTTTAAATCACAATAATATCTACCACTTGTTGCAGTGAATTTTAAGACACAGTAATCTGGATCGGTTACACCTTTTTTATAAAACATTGTATCTCCTCTTTGCCAAATCATATTTTTAGTTTCTTGATCTGTTAAGACTTCCATCTTTCCTTTTAGCATAACGCCAACATACTTAATTAGCCCTTTGTGATAAAAGTAAATAGAGGCATTTGAATTATTTTTATAGTGATTAACTCTCATAGATGAAGTATTTGTAGAAAAGTAAAACTCTTTTAATTCTATCCTTTTTCTAGGTTTTAACATTGCTTTAACATTTGGATAATTTTCATCATCAATAGAGCATATAAAACTAACTCTCTGTTTATCAATAAATTTCTCAATCTTCTTTAAATCCATAATATTTCATCTCACTTTCAAATTTATTATTTTAAATATTGTCTTATAAATTTACTTTACAACACATTTTATATTTATTCTTGCCATATACAAATTTCTTTGTATTTGTATCACTAGGTAATTCATATACTCTTAGAATCCAATCTTTAATATTAACAAGCATTTTTAAATTATCTTTAATTACTAAATAAAATGGCGATAAATCATTCAAAGCATCTGCAAAGCCCACTGTACCAGCTCCAACAATCAAATCAAAAGCAGTTTCTAATTTGCTCATCCTTTTATCTCTAATCAATGAATTAAAATATTTCTCATACTATCAATCCCTTTTACTAGAAAACTGCTTTAATCCCATATAAGATGCAATTATGATCATAATTACAGCACAAATCACATTAGGTATATTACTGTCATTATTAGGAATATCTAATACTTTTGCACAAACTTGATTCGTAAATACTGTAACAAACGATAACATAAGTAAACTAATAGAAATTTTATAATAAAGGGCAATTTTAGTA
>CAJUJA010000032.1:0-756 GCA_910586635.1 uncultured Bacilli bacterium
TTAATCGTTTCATCCATTACAATCACCCTTTTTACTATATAAAGTATTATAGCATATTTTGACGGTTTATAAAATGCATAATTAATGAAATTTTAAACTAAAATAGAATTAGGTGATAATTATGAATTTAGTTCCAATGGTAGTAGAAAAAGAAATCAATGGAGAAAGAAGTTATGATATTTTTTCAAGATTGTTAAAAGAAAGAATAATTTTATTAAGTGGCGAAATTAATGACTCTATTGCTAGTAATGTCATTGCTGAGCTTCTATATTTAGATTCCATTAACCATGAAGATATCTCTATTTATATTAATTCTCCTGGTGGTTCAGTTACTGCTGGTATGGCAATCTATGATACGATGAATTTTGTAAAAAGTGATGTTTCTACTATTTGTATTGGACTAGCGGCATCTATGGGTGCTTTTCTACTTGCCTGTGGTCACAATAAAAAAAGATATGCTCTTCCTAATGCAGAAGTTATGATTCATCAGCCTTTAGGCGGTGCCCAGGGGCAAGCAACAGAAATTAAAATAGCTGCCGAACATATCTTAAAATGTCGTGAAAAATTAAATCACATTTTGGCAAAAAAATGTAATAAAGATATCAAAACTATTGAACAGGATACAGAAAGAGATTACTATATGTCCAGTGGGGAAGCTCTTGAATATGGATTAATTGATCAAATTATTGAGAAAAAAGAATCGTAACAAAAAGATAGGATTAGATCGGAAGAGCACACGTCTGAACTCCAGTCACA